>JAYEHB010000405.1:0-5756 GCA_034659375.1 Thermodesulfobacteriota bacterium | reverse complement strand
AACACCAATTTTGATTGAATCATCAGCTTCTGAAAATGGTGCCAGAAAAAATGTTAAAACAATAATGTGTAAAATAATTTTTTTCATCATTTTGTTTGCTTTCCCCTTTTCAGTAAATTATGAATTCTTTGTAAGCGGTTACTCGATGATCAAGAGTAATCAAGAGGGGGCAGGCCTGCGTTATTGTCCTGACCCCATTTTTCACTCTGACCCCATTTTCACTTGATCATCGCATCGTGGGTTACAATTCTTTTATTGTGCATTATGAAGGATTTCTTAAATTTTTGTCAAGCAAAAAAGGTTTGTGGGTTTGGTTCTAACGTCGGCCATATATCCTGATTGCAGGAACAATGGATGGGGCTGAAGGTGTAAAGACAGTTTGTATTGCAACAACTATCTTTAAAAAAGATGAGAAATAATGTAAAAGAGTTTAGAATTTTTTTATTTTTTCAGTTGATTTTATCAATATTAAAGTCCATACAAGTGACTTTAATCATAGATTTTTTAAGTTTGTTGTGGCCGATGGGAATGACCATGCTCCGGCCATGCCGGTTATATGAAAGTCCTGGCAAACCAGGAGTGTAACTTTCATCATTTGTTGTGTGCAGACTTAGACCACCAAGGCTGCCCGTGGCAGTTATATGAAAGTTCTTTTAAACCAATAGCGACTTTCATACTTTGTTGTGGGCAAACCGAGGTGAAAAATCAGGTCTGCCCGTGGCAGTTATATAAGGATAGTTATGAAATATATTGCCGATCTGCATCTTCATTCGCATTTTGCAAGGGCTACTGCAAAAAATCTTGACCTGGAACATATGTATATGGCAGCTCAACTAAAAGGTGTCACCCTGGTTGGAACAGGAGATTTTACACATCCGGGCTGGCTTGCTGAACTTGAAGAAAAACTTATGCCTGCTGAGCCGGGACTCTTTAAGCTGAAAAAAGAGATTGCAGACAAGCTTGACCGGGAGATTCCTGATTCATGCAGAAATCCTGTTCGATTTATCCTCCAGTGCGAGATCAGCAGCATATATAAAAAAAATGAAAGGGTGAGAAAAAATCATAACCTTATCTATTTTTCTGAAATTGAAAAAGTAAAAAAATTCAATGCAAGGCTTGATCAAATAGGAAATTTGAAATCAGATGGTCGTCCCATTCTTGGGCTTGACGCTGAAAAACTGCTGGGGATTATGCTTGAAACATCAGAAGAGGCTTTCCTCATTCCAGCCCATATCTGGACACCGTGGTTTTCCATGTTTGGTTCCAAATCAGGCTTTGATTCCATTGAAGAGTGTTTTGGATCCCTTGCAAACCATATCTTTGCTGTGGAGACAGGGCTCTCTTCTGATCCTCCCATGAACTGGAGGGTTGAAGATCTTGACAATGTCCGGCTTGTGGCAAGCTCTGATGCCCATTCACCCATGTACATCGGCAGGAATGCATCTCTCTTTGATACTGATCTTTCATTTCATGCATTAAGGGAAGCTCTTGAAAAGGGTGATATGGAAAAATTTCAGGGAACTGTGGATATGTACCCCCAGGAAGGGAAATACCATTATGATGGACACAGAAAATGCAATATCTGTTTTAACCCTGAAGAAACCCTTGAAAACCATGGGATTTGTCCTGAATGTAACAGGCCGTTGACCCTTGGTGTCCTTTACAGGGTGCAGCAGCTTGCCTCTCGGCCTCAAGGGTATCTTCCTGAAAACAGGCACGGATATAAGAGTATTGTTCCCCTTGCAGATCTTCTCTCTGAAATTTGCGGAGTTGGTCCAAAAACAAAAAAAGTTGCAGCTCACTATAATAAAGCCCTGAAAGCATTGGGGCCTGAGCTTGAGATACTTCTTGAAAAAACATTTGATGAGATTGAAAAGGCAGGAGTTCCTCTTCTTGCTGAAGCTGTGGCAAGGATGCGTAAAGGCGAGGTCAATATTTCACCCGGTTTTGATGGAGAGTATGGCAGGGTCAAGATCTTTGGGGCTGGGGAGAAGCAGAAACTTAAAGGTGAGCTTGATATGTTCTCTTTTCCTGGGAAAAAAGTCTCCAGGAAAAAAATTGAAAACAACAAACGAAAGGTATCAATAACCAGAAAAAAACCGGCAAAAAAAACACAAAAAAAGAAAACAACAGAGAAAAGAGAATCAACGCAAAAAGAAAAATTGGAAAAAAAAGAAAAACCTGCTTTAACAAAACCAAAAGTTTTATTGCGAAAAAAAGCACCAAAGGTTCAAAAAGATGAAAACCCGGCAGTTTTCACTTTTAATGAAGAACAGAACCATGCTCTTACATTCAGTGGGGCTCCCCTTATTATAGAGGCAGGGCCTGGAACAGGAAAGACAAGAACTCTTACGGCAAAGATAGCGTATTTAATTTTCAAAAAAGGCGTAAACCCGAGTTCTCTGCTTGCACTGACATTTACAAACAGGGCAGCAAAGGAGATAAAAGAGAGAATAAATATCGCTGCTCCCGGAATCTGCACTAATGTTGTTGCTTCAACTTTTCATTCATTTTCTCTTATGATTTTAAAGGAGTATGGAGATTTTAAATCTGCCGTTGTGGAGGAATCAGTCAGAAAAGAGATAATGAAAGATGCTTTTGTAAACTCCGGGTATGATGATAAGAATGGCAGAAAAGGTGTTTTGGTAGAAAAATTAGACCAGATGATTGCAAAGGCCAAACAGCAGTGGCTCTCTTTTGAAGATGATCTTGGTCATATTGCAGACAAAGATCAGAGGGCGGTTTTAAAAAGAGTCTGGCAAGAGTATGACAGGCTGCTTTTGTCCCAGAACCTTGTGGATTTTGAAGATTTAATCTCCATGGTTTTATCTCTGCTTAAATCTGACAGCAAAATTCTTTTAAAAATTCAAAAAAGGTTTGTTCATATTTTTGTTGATGAGTACCAGGATATCAATTCAGGGCAGTATTTTCTTATACAGCTGTTAGCAAACAAGGGAAAAGGGTTGACAGTAATAGGAGATCCTGATCAGTCCATATATGGATTCAGGGGGTCGGATAATAGATATTTTAAAAAATTTATCACAGATTATCCTGGTGCTGTAAAGATAGTTTTAAAGCAAAATTATCGATCCACCCGGACAATTTTAAATGCATCCTTTCAGATGATAACCAGGGCAGAAAAAAATCAGGAAAAAGAGAAGATCTTTTCTGATATCAATGGCAAAAACAGACTTATGGTCTTTGAAGCTGCTTCAGACAAGGCCGAGGCTGTTGCTGTGGGAAAGAGTATTGAAAGTCTTGTTGGAGGGCTCTCTCTTTTTTCCATGGATGCAGGCAGGGCAGATGCAGCCCTTGCCAGGGAGTACTCTTTTTCAGATTTTGCTGTTCTTTACAGAACAAAAAAACAGAGTATGATCTTTGCTGAAATTTTTGAAAAGGCAGGCATACCTTTTCAAACTGCTGACAAAGAGGATTTTCTGGTTCAGCAGGGTATTAAAGAACTTATCTCCCTTGTAAGACTCATTCAGTGCCGGGGGACGGTTTTTGATCTTGAAAATTTCTTTGATTATATGAAAGTTAAGGCAGGTAAAAAGAGTAAAGAAAAACTGCGGCAGTGGTTTTATACCCTTGATGCCTCCATTTCAGATGCAATAGCTCTTCTGGCTGACAATTCATTAAAAGAGATTAGAAAGGATATAAGGGAGAGAATCGCCCTGGCTGCTGCAGAATTACAGAGACTTGGTCTGGCTGTTAAAGGAGTTGAAACAAAAAAAGCACTTCAGACCCTGGCAGATGAGTCAGGAATAAGAGAGCTTATCAGTAAAAGTGAAAAAAGCATCTCGATATTTAACAGACTGCTTCTATCTGCTCATGGCTGCAAAGAAGGTTTAACAGAGTTTCTCGACACTGTTGCACTTCAAAAGGATACAGAGAGTATTGAGCCGGACGCTGAAAAAGTATCGCTCATGACAATCCATGCTGCAAAGGGGCTGGAGTTTCCTGTTGTTTTTGTCACAGGGTGTGAACAGGGGCTGCTTCCCTATGCTCGGCAAGGGGGAGTCACTGAAGATATTGATGAGGAGAGACGTCTTTTTTATGTTGCCATGACAAGGGCTATGGATATTCTCTGTTTGACATATGCAAAAAAAAGAATAGTATTTGGTGCCGTAAAAGAGACCGTAAAATCTCCGTTTTTGTCTGACATAGAAGAAAAGCTTAAAGAGTACAGCAAAAACAGGCATAAATTAAAGAGTATTAAAAAAAAGCAGACGCAGCTGGAGCTGTTTTAAATGCGGCCTTTGGCGTAACGAACATACATTAGGAAAAAAGAGAATAGTTTTATGGAAGAGAAGATGATAAAAAAAATAGAGCTTGATAATGGTCAGACTCTGGAGCTTTTTGATTGCTCAAAAAAGATTGCAGATGATGCCGTTGTTGTTAGAATGAGTGCAAGAATAAAGGTTGATGTAAAAGAGGATCTTTTTTCCAAAGAAGATCTAAAGGAGATTTCCTTTAAAGATATTTTAAACAAAGTGGGTGATTCTGCTTTGTTTGAGTATAAGGCAGAGAGAAATTTTATAATGAATCCCGATAAAGAGGCTGTTTTTCAAAAGCTTGTGGATACTTTTTTTGAAAATATGGTACAATATCTTTCAAAATCTGAATTTCCCAAAAAGCTGATCCTCAAGCAGTACAGGGATTAGATGCAGTTTTTGCCAGTAATGGCATGGCAGTCTGTTGTGAATGTATGATTTATCAACCTTTGAGATTGTTGCAATGGTGAACCATGAAAATCTACAGAGTATGGATTCTAATTGTAGTGCTGCTTTTTTCTTTGCCATGGCAGGTATCAGCAGATATCTACATGTTCATTGACAGCAGCGGAGTGGTTCATTTTACCAATGTCCCGACATCAAACGACTATAAGCTTTATATCAGAGAACGCCCGGTAAGAGGTAAGCAGTCAGGTAATACAGGCAGATTTGATTCTGAAATCAACAAAGCATCCAGAAGATTTGGCGTGGATTCATCTCTTGTCAAAGCAGTTATAGCTGTTGAATCTGATTTTAATCCAAAGGCTGTTTCAAAAAAGGGTGCAAAGGGCTTGATGCAGATCATGCCTGGTAATTATAAATCCCTGAGTATTTCAGATCCTTTTGATCCCTCCCAGAATATAATGGGAGGGACTCTCTATCTTAAACGCCTTTTTGTGCGGTATAATGGAAAGCTGCCCCTTGTTCTTGCTGCCTACAATGCAGGGCCCCAGGCCGTTGACAGATATAATACAATACCTCCCTTTAAGGAGACAGAAAAATATATCAAAAAAGTAATGGAGCGTTACACCCTTTACAACTCAACATTCTGATCTGAATTTTACTTTATATTCTTTGAAATATTTTTTAATCCGGCTGTTTTGGAGTGAATTCCAAAACAGCCTTGGCTATTTTGGATTATGGTATAAAATAGCCACATGAGATATTTATATGAAAATATCCTTAGGGATTTAAAACGCAAAATGGTTTTTATTGGCGGTCCCAGGCAAGTGGGCAAGACTACTCTGTCCAAAAAAATTCTGGAACAGGATATTGTCATTATTTTGACTTTTTTGGTTAATTATCTTCAAGGTTTGATAACGACACAAATCAATTATGAATTATGAATTATGAATTATGAATTATGAATTATGAATTATGAATTATGAATTATGAATTATGAATTATCAATTATGAATTATCAATTATCAATTTTCAATTATCAATTATCAATTTTCAATTATCAATTTTCAATTATCAATT
>JAYEHB010000404.1:0-5803 GCA_034659375.1 Thermodesulfobacteriota bacterium | reverse complement strand
TCAATTGTTTAATCATTTTCAATTGTTTAATCATTTTCAACTTTCCATTCCCATTTATCGACCTGTTTCAAGCGATCATCATCCATGGCAAAGCCTTTGATGATATATTCTTTGAGGATATTGGTTGCCCATATTCTAAACTGGGTCGCCCGTTTGGAATTAACTCGATAGCCCACCGCAATAATGGCATCGAGATTGTAATATTTAACCGCTTTAGTTTGGGTTTTACCCGCTATTGCGCCGTGGGCAGTGGTATGTTCCAAAATGGAACCAACCACTTTTTCGTCTAATTCTCCGCTTTCAAAGATGTTTTTCAGGTGTTTTGTGATGGCTGGGCGTTTTACATCAAAGAGTTCTGCCATTTTTTTCTGGGTTAGCCAGATGGTTTCATCTTGAAAAACAGTGTCAATTTTGACTGTGCCGTCAGGGGTTGTGTAGAGAACGATTTCGGAATTGTTGGAGTTGATCATTTTATCATCTCCTCATAATGTTCTTTATAGCCACTTTCTTGAAAAACTAATCCAAGAGCCTCTTTAAAGATATTGTAATCAAATTCCTTATAATCGAAGATATTTTGCCCCAAAGAATGAAACTCCCGATTTACATATCGGCAAAATGATTGAAATTTATTGTCCTGTAATTCTGGTTTTTGAAAAACATTGTTTAAGTCTTTTTTTTCAATGAAATTGAAAAAATACTCAATAATATTACGCATACAATTTGCAATCAGAGCAGATGGTTGCTTTTCATCTTTTATTATCTGCCAGTAAGATTGATAGTCATTTTGAATTTCTTCATATTTCATATCACAGATATGACTACCATCACTGTTTTTAGTCATTCTGAATAATTTTTGATTCTCTTTTCTGCGTTTGTGATTAGTGTCAGTTAATTCATAAAAAAAGTAGAGGCTATGGGTAAGAATAAAAACTTGCTCGTAGGAATCAGAATTCAGGAATTCTTTTTTAATCAATTGACCAATAGTGAAAATAAAAATATGGGATAAACTGGAAATGGGATCATCAATGACAATGATCTTTTTCCCACCAACATCATCTGCACTTTTTTTGCCTCGACACATTTCAACAAAGTAAAGAAAGCTGATTATCATCTTTTCACCCTCACTTAGCGAATGAAAAATATCAGCATCCTGTTCACTTCTCTTTATTTTATAAAGATTATCCGAGTGTTTTTCTATATGGAAATCATCCAGTCCCAATTCAACTAAGCCATCGTTTATAAAATTGATGGACTGCTCAATATTTATGGTATTTTTCTGCTGTTCAGCAATAATATCTTTTTGTATGCTTATAGACTTTTCAGCTTCTTGCTCTGCTGTTTTCAGTTCACCGATTTTTTTCTCAATATCTGTTTTATCTTTAAGATAAATCGAAATGGTCTGGTCATAATCCCAGCACATTAATGCCCAAAACTGCTTTTTAATGTCAGCCAGCGTGTTATCTTTGTTGTCTATCTTGCTATTGTGAGTGGATATTACTTTATTAAGGCCATCAATAAAATCATTGAATTTCGTAATAGCAATTGCCGAATCTGAAAGTGTTATCTCTTGGCTGGGTGCTTTTATCTTGGTCTCAAGTTCACTTTTGTTTTTTTCAAGTAAGCGATATACGGCATTATAGTGATTTTCAAATTCACTCTTCTTTTCAACTATGTATGGGTTGATTTCAAACTTTTCTTTTTTAGGAAGTGCTGAAATAGCCTTTTCATAGGTAGAAAGAAGCTTTTTTAACTCATCAATATCATTCTCATAAGATTCATCAAAGAAACTTTGAATATCTTCAAACAGTGACTTCGTGATTGTTTTACTCTGACAAAAAGGGCAACTTTCGGCATTTTCTCCAATGGGTTCTGGCAAATATTGTAGCCCGTCTTTTACCCAGTCTGAATTTTGAAGTTGATTGATTAATGTGGATACGGTGCTGTTTTCATTTCCTACAATATTTTTTTGTAGAATTTGATTTTGCTCTACCTCGTGGGCTGTGAAATTGATCTTTGAAAGGAGATCATGTTTTTGGGCATCATCCCCCTGAATAGCTTCTACTTCCTTTTTTAACTGATCGCTTGTCTTTATCGGCTGCTCATCGGGCTTATTGATATTTGCCAAATGGTTAAATAATTTATCTTTTTTTCCTTTTAAATTTTCAAGGCAATATTCCAAAACACGATCACCACCAGCAAATGTGGTTTTAATTTCCCATGTTATTTTTTCAGCATTCTGCTTTTTTGTGGATAATGACTTTTCCTGTTCTGTTTTTTGACTGATTTTAGTTTGCTTTCCAACTTCCAGCTTATCAATTTCTTTCTGTGCGGATTTTATTTTCTCTTCGGCTTCTTTGTTTTCTTTGGAGAGCGTAAATATTCCTTTTAGATTATCAGGTTCATAAAAATAATCTTGTATAAATTTTTGGCTATAAACTCGGATATCCTCACCATTCAAGCCGTCAATACTGCAATCAGTAAAATCACTATTGTTCTTGTCGTATAAAAAACTGGAAAGGGTGCTTTTTCCTGTGCCGTTAAGACCATAAACCAGATTCACTTTTTTATCGGTTTCAAGGGTTGCAAGAGATTTGTAACTTGCAATATTGTTCATTGAAATCTTAGTGATCATAGCTCACCCCTAAAGGCTTTTTGCAAGATTGATTTTTTTAGTTCGTCTAAGTTATCTATTTTCTGTTGGTAGAGGGTTTCTAATTTTTTTATTTTACCTGAAAGAGTTTTAATATTTTTTATTGCAACTTTTTGTTTCTTAATAGACGGAAGTGCGAGGTGTAATTCTGATAATACTTTTTGGTTTAAATTACTCATTGTTGCTCCGATGGAGCTATTTTCAAGTTGCATCTTTATTTTTGATGAACTTAAATAAAATGTTAAATAGGTTTCATCTGTTTTTTGCTTATCAACTCTAATTACAAGACTTCCTGTACCACAAAGCCAACCAATACTTTTCTTTTTTACAATAGCGCACCTCCCCATTTCACCCCTACGTGCAATGACTATGTCATTCTCTCTTAACGCATACTTTTCTAATCTTTTAAATGTATCTTTACTAATCATAGTTTTTTGAAGTGGAATAATTCTACTATTGATGATGTTTTGAGGGTTTATTACGGGTATTCCACTTTTTACATAATCTGATTTATGAAGCATACTGCCAAAAGGACCTGTCATCATTTCGGAAACCACATCTCCTAATCTTTTCCCCTCCCAATCATCCCCTTTATTTTCAAACACATTTTGCAAATAACTCTCAAAAACCTCTTTAGCATTTCTAAGATTCCGTTCCGCATTCTGTTTAGCCGTGTCAATCGCTGCAAAGGCTTTATCCAGTATTTCAACAATGCGTTGTTGTTCGGGGATTGATTTAGGGTAAGATATTGAATAACCTTTTACCATTGGAACAGTTAATTGTGGAATTGATGAGCCACTGTTTGAAAAATCTATATTCTTTAACCCATAATGTAAAAAATTTATATCAACCTTTTCTTCATTTGGTAATAATGTAATTAACCTAACTATTGGAACAAATGGTTCTGTTCTAATTTCAGAATAACCTATTGTTCCTCTTCCTGAAATTGTAATACTTGGTTTACTTATTCTTGCAACATTTGTATATCCATACAAACCTTTATTCTTCTCTCCATTTGCAAAAATTGGCACCAATAACTCATCAGTCATAAATTTTGAGAATTCTTTCGGTTTATCTCCACCTGCAAAGATTTTTTCACAAACCTCCCCCAAGGTCTTAACCTCCCATTTTCCATTTTCAACTTTCAATTTTCCATTATCATAAAACACCTTGCCCACCCGATGAATATGCTCAACTAAATCCTCATTATCAATATGCTCAAAAATGGAAATATCAAAAGTATAGGGCAGATAAAGTTCTTCCAGCTGATCCATCAGTGGATAGACACTGTTATTGAGTTTTAATCCTTTACCGAACAGCGTTATATCAATATCTGAGCCATCGCGGTAATTGCCTTTGGCACGAGAGCCATATAAAACCACCTTTTCTATGGTCGGTACTTTGGCAATAACCGCTTTTATATTGCGTAAAGTATCAGGGTCTAAACCGAACATATATTATAACTTCCTTTGCTGTTGTTCTTTTTCAAATGCTTGTTTAAGTACCAAAAACACCTGATAATATTCATTGACAATATCTGTGAAAATCTCATTGGCCGTTTCTTCATTGTAGGTATGTACGGTTTTATTGCGACTTTTAATGCTTTCCATTAAAGAACCACCACAATTTGAGTTAATCAGTCCTCTTTTTACGGCTAATTGAAAAGCATCTCTACTGCCCTGTATTGAAGAGTCTCCCAAGTATTCATAAAAATCCTTAATCACTTGCCACGATAACTCCTGAGTATATTCAAATCGCTGAATTAAACCTTCTTTTTCAAGATCAGAGAGTTCGCGTTCTGTCGCCGTTTCAACGCCAATCTCAAGTTGTTTAAAGGCTTTTTTGTAATTGCCAAACCGTTGTAACCATCGAATATCTTGTTGTTCAGTCATCTTTCTCACCATAGTCAATTATCAATTTTAAATTTTCCATTAACAAACTGCTTTCCTTATCCAACGCAGCCATTTCTTTCAGTATTTCTTCCGGACTTCGTAATGGTGCTTCTTCGGGTATATTGGGGTTTTTAGCCGATAGATCAAAGATGGTTTGGTTAATATCACTGATTTTAACTGTCCAAGAATGCTCACTCTCCGCTTGTGTTTTTTGTAGTTCCACAAACTCAGCCAAGTCCTGTTCATTCAGTGGATTGATTTTACCTAAATTCCTGTCCAGCTTGAGTTGATAAAACCAGGTTTTGTTAGTGGCTTTGCCTTTTTCAAAAAACAGCACCACGGTTTTTACCCCAGCTCCTGTAAAAGTACCGCTGGGCAAATCCAATACCGTGTGCAGATTACAACTGCTTAATAGTTCTTTGCGTAAGGCAACCGAGGCGTTATCGGTATTACTTAAAAAAGTATTTTTTATAACAACCCCTGCTTTACCGCCTGCTTTTAGGATCTTGATAAAATGCTGTAAAAACAGAAAGGCAGTTTCACCTGTTTTGATGGGGAAATTTTGTTGTACTTCGGCTCTTTCTTTGCCGCCAAAGGGCGGGTTGGCGAGTACAATGTCATAACGGTCTTTTTCCTGAATATCTGACAAATTCTCCGCAAGGGTGTTAGTGTGGATAATGTTTGGGGCTTCGACACCATGCAAAATCATGTTCATAATGCCGATGATGTAGGCGAGTGACTTTTTCTCTTTGCCGTAAAAGGTATTGTTTTGCAGGGTTTCGCTATTTTTTGTGGATAGATCAGGGCGACCACCAGAGTCGCCCCTACGGTTTCTTAAATATTCAAAGGCTTCAACTAAAAATCCTGCTGAACCTACCGCACCATCATAAATGGTATTGCCAATTTTGGGACTAACGACTTTGACAATCGTTTTAATCAAAGGGCGTGGCGTATAGTATTCGCCACCATTACGCCCCGCATTACCCATGTTCTTGATTTTGCCTTCATACAGATGGCTCATTTCATGCTTTTCAGCATGGGTTCTAAATCGCAGTTCATCAATCAGGTTGACCACTTCCCGTAAGTTGTAGCCACTTTGAATCCTATTTTTCAGCTCACTGAAAATTTCACCAATCTTGTATTCAATGGTATTGGCATTGTCAGCGTTGGCTTTAAATTTTTTCAGATAGGAAAATAATTTGATATTGACAAAATCAGCAAGGTCATCGCCTGTTAAGGCATTATGATCAATTTTCCCGCT
>JAYEHB010000403.1:0-5807 GCA_034659375.1 Thermodesulfobacteriota bacterium | reverse complement strand
CTTAGACCACCAAGGCTGCCTGCCCCCATGGCAGTTTATATGAAAGTCCGTCTAACGTACTGCAATCGCATGACTTTCATTCTTTGTTGTGGCCGATGAGAATAATCATGCTCCGGTCATGCCGGTTATATAAAAATGATGACACTATTGTTTTCCGACAAAAGCAATACAATCTTTGGGACATTTTTCCAATGCTTTCAGGACGTCCTCTCGCTTCTCCGAGCTGTAATTATCATAATCTGACACAGCAAGATTGCCTTTCATGGGAAAAATATCAGAAACACGGGTGCAGGCTTTACAGCCGATACAACCTTTTTTGCAGACTGCTGTAACATCCTTGCCCTTGTCCATATTGGAACAGGTAACAACAGGCATTGCAGGTTCTTTAAAATTTACAATGGAGATAATATTTCTGGGACATGCTTTTGCACAGGCACCACATCCCACACATTTATCGTAATCAACGGTTGCAAGACCGTTAATGATATGCATTGCATCATATTTACAGACACTTACGCAATCTCCAAAACCGAGGCACCCAAAAGTACAAATCTGAATGCCTGCAACAAATTGTGCAGCAGCACATCGCTGTTCCCCACGGTACTTAGTTCTTCCCAGGCGGTCATCAAAACCGGCACCACAATGAACAATGGGTCGAAAAAGCAGAGAAGCTCCGGCATCAACACCCATTATTGAGGCGATGCTGACTGCACACGCCTCACCGCCCACCGGACATTTATGCACCGGGGCACCGTCTGTAACCACAGCCACAGCATATTCACTACAGCCAAGATAACCGCAGCCACCGCAGTTTGCCCCGGGAAGCACATCAAGAACAGCCTCCACACGGGTGTCAACATCTACATGAAATTTTTTACTGGCCCAGCCAAGTATATACGACATGACTATGGCCATTATCAGCATGGTTAAGGCAGCAATACCAATGGTTATTCCTGTCATAGTCATGGCAGCCTCGATTCAGCAACTTTAATTATAGATTCAGGCTGACATAAACCAGCAATTTTTACATTAAAAAGCTGTTTATGGAACACCTGTTCATGGGAGACATTGGCCTGAGAAACCTGTTTATAAACCGCCTGATCCCGGGGAATATGTTCCTTCAAAGCAATAGCTGTCTCTTTTGCAGGCACCGGTGTAATGGCTTTTTTTATTCCTGAATCCACACCGTTAAAGCCCATGAAAGCCAGTGCAAGTATGCCTCCTATGATCAATGTAATGGCTGCACCCTGGAAGGGCTCGGGAACATCACAAATCTCAAGCTCCTCACGGATACCTGACATGATCACTATGGCAATGGTAAAACCAAGCCCACCAAAAATGGCAAAAACAAGAGATTTGCCTAAGTCCCAGGCATCAGCCGGATTTGCAACCCCTGTTACATTACTCATAATGGTGAGACAGGCAAATAAAATGGCACAGTTTGTGGTAATCAGCGGCAAAAACACACCAAAGGATCTGTATAAAGCAGGAAAAAACTTTCTTACATACATCTCAACAAACTGTACTGACGAAGCAATGGAAAAAATATAGACAATATAGCTTAATACTGTAAGATCAATATTTGCAGCAGCCTGCTTTGAAACAAAAAACGAGGCAGCAAAGGATGAAACAGGAGCTCCGGGGATCAGCACCATGGTGGTTATTGACCAGCTTAAGAGAGCAGCAATGGAGATGACAAAAGTTACGGCAAAACCCATGCCAAAGGCCATATCCACCCTTTTTGAAACTCCAATAAAGGGGCATATACCCACAAAATAATAGAGAACAAAATTGTTGATAACTGCAGCACCAAGGGCAATAAGACCCAGATCTATAAGATAATTCATCTATTCCTCCCGGCTCGTTTAAGTTCAATCCAGTTCATAAGTCCCAGAAGAAGTCCAAGGGTAATAAAAGCCCCTGGAGGCAGCGCCATGATAACCCAGTCCGGCCAGGCTCCAGGCAGTACCCGAAAACCGAAAAACATCCCGGTTCCAAGAATCTCACGCACTGCTGCAATGCTTGAAAGGGCAAGTCCAAACCCAATGGACTGACCAATGGCATCAGAAGCTGCAGTAAACACCGATTGTTTTGCGGCACACACCTCACATCGGCAAATTATAATGCAGTTAACAATAATCAAAGGAATATAAGGGCCAAGAGCTTTACTCATCTGATAGAGATACGCAGCCAGAACCCGGTCTGCAATTGTTACAAAGGTCGCAATTGTAAGGGTGAAGATAACAATACGAAGATGGGGTTTTAGCAAATTCCTGATAAGGCTTATCACAATATTGGCACCGAGCATAACAAATGCAACAGAGCATGCCATGGTGACAGCCGAATTCATATTATTGGTAACGGCAAGTGTTGGACAGAGTCCAAGAAGCTGGCGGTACACAGGATTTTCAGGCAGAATCCCCTGAACAAATCTTTCCAGAGCAGTTGGTTGGTCAGCCATCTATATCTTCCCCTTTTTCTTTTTGTTCTTTTTTTGCTTCCAGCAAAACAAGCTTTTCTTTTAAATCAGCAACAGTTTGATTAACAAGGTCTGTCACACATCGAGAAGATATGGTAGCCCCGGAGATGGCATCAATTTCAAAAACCTTTCCCGATCCGTTCTTTACCACCACAAGAGGCTTGTTAAGGGGTTGTGTGACAAACTGACTCTGCCAATCCTCTTCAACAATTTTATTTCCAAGACCCGGGGTCTCCTTTTGATCAAGAACAAAAAGCCCTGTTATGGCCTTTACTTTTGAATCAAGACCCACAAGAAGTTCAATTTTGTCGGCATAGCCCTGGACAGATGCTTTAACCACAAAACCTGCCAGGGTGCCATCCTTAAAGTTTGCTTTATAAACTGTATAGGATTTTTTTCTTTTATTTTTTTCGATCTCAATGGTAAAAGGCTCAATGGAAAGAGAATTACCGGCACTTGTCATCTCCTCTGCTTTAGAAGCCCCAAGAATCACAACAGGGACTTTCTCCATGGTCTCTTTAATCTTGTTTGCCTCAATTTTTGGCCCAAGAAAAACCTCAACCCCTGCCAGGGCAGTCCCAAAAACAAGGGACAAAAGCAGTACAAGCCATGCCTGGAACAGATTACTGTTCTGGAAACGTTCCCATTTTTTCATATTATATCTCCCCTGTTGGATGTGGAATTGTCCATCTGTTAATCAGAGGAGTCACAGCATTCATAAGGAGTATTGCAAACATCATCCCCTCGGGATATCCTGAAAAAAGCCTTAGAACCATGACCAGAAAACCTGTTCCTGCTCCAAAAATAATTTTTCCCCTGGATGTTAAAGGAGTTGTAACAGGATCTGTTGCAATGAAAAAAGCTCCAAAAAGAAGAGCTCCTCCAAAAAGGTGGTGAAAGAGGAAATAGCCTGAGCATGAACCTGAGATATCTACAATACCGGCAATAACTGCAACCACGGAAATAAGGCTCAATGGAATCTGCCATGAAGCAGTTTTACGGATACAGAGAAAAACCCCGCCTAGAAGACAGGCTGCTGCACTGATCTCACCCAGGGAGCCATTGGTAAATCCCCAGAAAAGATCTGATAAGGGCGTTACAATATTACTCTGTTTAAAAGCCGTCAGAGGTGTTGCCTGGGAGATTGCATCAACCACTCCTCCTGCCTGTTCATAGGCTGAAGCCCCCATTAAACTCGCAAAGGCAATCATTACAAAGGCACGGCCAACCATGGCAGGATTAAAAATATTCATGCCAAGACCCCCAAATATGATTTTACCAATGCCCATTGCCACAAAAGAGGCCAGAACCCCGACATACCAGGGAGCTGTGCCGGGCAGGGAAAGAGCCAGAATAATCCCTGTTACTGCTGCAGAGCAGTCCATTAATGTAAAGGACTTACCACGCATCTTAACAAAAATTGCTTCAGCAACAAGGCAGGCTGCAACAGATACAAGAAGCTGCTTTACAGCATACCACCTGAAAATATATATTGATACGATAACCAAAGGGATAAGGGCAATTAACACATCCGTCATCATCCGTCTGGTTGTAAAGGATGGTTCAGAAATATGGGGTGAAGGAGCCACATGGATATTTAATAATTCCATCTCCTGCTCCTGATTAAGTTGTTCGTTTTGCTCTGCCAATATGTAATTTCCTTTTATATAAAATCTGCCGCTGATATTTTTCAAATTCAGTGATAGACAGATACACTCATATTATCAATAATATTAACTCGACAGGCTGCTACAGAACTAAAAAAAGCACTTTTCACTCACAATATATAGCCGTTATCCGTGTTATTACATACTATATATTGTAATCCTACCTGCCGGATTTTATTAACTGTCATCATCTATTTTTCCGGGCTGCTGCAACCTGGGCTTTTCCAGTTCTGATGAGCTGGACAAGCTTGATGTTTGCAGGACAGACATAGGAACAACTGCCACATTCAAAACAGGCTGTAATATTGTATTGATAGGCAAGAGAAGGGTTATTATACCTTGCAGCCATGGCAAGTCTGGTGGGAACCAGATTCATGGGACAGGCATCAACACATCGTCCGCATCTGACACATGAGGTCTCATTCTCCTTTGCGATCTCGTCATGGGTAAGAATGGTAATGCCGCTGGTGCCTTTAGTAACCGGTGTATTAAGATTGGAAAAAGCAAATCCCATCATTGGACCGCCGGCAATGATTCTGGCAGCGTCTTTTGTAATTCCACCACAAAAGGCAATCACTTCCCCCATGCTGACACCAATGGGAACAAAAAGATTTTTAGGATTAACAATCCCGGCACCGGTAACGCTAATCACTCTGTGAGTCAGGGGCTCTTCCATTATTACTCCCCTTGCAATGGCTGCCATTGTGCCGACATTACTCATGGCAACACCCACATCTGAGGGTAAGCCGCCCAGGGGCACATCAACATCTAAAACAGCCTTAATCAGCTGTTTCTCACTTCCCTGGGGATATTTAGTCTTGACAACAGCAACCTTTATCACGGTCTGTTGAGTTGCCTTTTTCAACGCTGCTATGGCCCGGGGTTTGTTGTCTTCTATGCAGATGATGATTTCCCTTGCTGCGACCGCACGTCCTGCAAGCAGAGCTCCGGTTACTACAGCACCAGGAAGCTCCACCATCAAACGGTAATCCGGTGTAAGATATGGTTCACATTCACACCCGTTAACCAAAAGAGTATCTATCATCTTTCTATCATCGGGCATAACCTTGACATGGGTAGGAAATGCTGCCCCTCCAAGACCGACAACACCTGCATTATGTATGATCTTTGAAATTGTATCTGCATCATAAATGGAGATACAGTCATTGGGCCAGTCAGTAAAAAGCATATCACTCCATAATTTCTTACAGGAGATCTGCTCACCTTCTCTCTTTATATATATTGCCGGTATATGCCGGCCGCTTGGCAGGGTTATATTTGCAATTTTCTGAACTTTTCCGGCAATAGAGGCGTGGAGAGATGCTGACACAAAAGATTTGCCAACACCAATAAGCTGTCCAAACCGTACATAATCCTTTGGCTTGACAGCAGGTTCGCATGGAGCTCCAATGTGCTGGAGCAAAGGAAGTACGACCTTGTCAGAACACGGCATTGCTTCAATCGCATTTTCTGCAGAATACTCTTTTTTACCAGGCGGATGAATACCATGGCGGAAACTCCCCTTACCTGGAAACTCTTTTAGCTTAAACAACCCCATTTTAATATTTTAATACTCCACTGCAAAGATTCTCATCTTTGATTGTAGACATTATGTCCATGTACCACAAATTTAAAAAAATAAAATCTGTACCAATTATTTT
>JAYEHB010000402.1:4406-5828 GCA_034659375.1 Thermodesulfobacteriota bacterium | reverse complement strand
AACCTCATGGCAAGAATCGCAAGGGTAGTGGCCCCATTATATCCACACCACATCACACAGCGAGGCAACAGACGTCAGCAGACATTTTTCAATGATGAGGATTATCTTGCTTATCTTGAACTGATGTTGGAATGGTGCCGGGAGTATCGTGTCGAGGCATGGGCATACTGTCTTATGCCAAACCATGTTCATCTGATCCTTGTGCCTGAAACCAAAGACGGATTGAATCTTGCTGTTGGAAAGGCTCACAAGCGGTATACGCGGCGGATCAATTTCCGTGAGGGCTGGCGTGACCATCTGTGGCAAGGTCGATTTGTGTCCTTTGTCATGGATGACAATTATCTTTTTTCCTGCACAAAATATATTGAATTGAATCCAGTTCGGGCAGGATTGGTCAAAAGACCGGAAGAGTGGCCCTTTAGGGAATTCGCGTGGTGTCCCAGGAATTCGGTCACCCCGGTACCCCCAGTTGATTTTCAAAGTATACTGGGTTATAATACAGCAGTTATAAAATTTGAGGAGGGTTACCATGGAAACGCTGATTGATGATAAAAAAATTAAGGATCTCTTCAAACAGGCGATTATTGAAGCGATTGAAGAGAAAAAAGATGTAGTCCATGATTTGTTAATTGAAGCAATGGAAGATATTGCCTTGGTTCGGGCTATTCAGGATGGCGAGAATTCCGGTCCGGCCAGTAGAGATGAGATTTTTCAAATTCTGGAAGCTGAATAGAGCGTTACATGAGAATAGATTTTAGAAAAAGTTTTGCCCGGGATTTACAAAAGCGGAAAAACGATTCTACTTTTCTGAATCGCATAAAAGAAGTTGTTGAGGGTATTGAACTGGCTCAAACCACTTCCGGGGTCACTAACCTCAAAAAACTTAAAGGTGAAAGGGATTATTATCGGATTCGTCTTGGAAGTTACCGCATTGGTATAAGAATAGAAAATGATTTGGTTGTTTTTATCCGTGCTTTACACCGAAAAGATATTTATCGTTACTTTCCTTAACAAATTAAAACCAAAGACCAAGCCCCTAAATAATGGCTATGGGGTCGGGCCGCGCTTATAGAAAAAAGAGCTAAAAAGCACTTGAAAAACAGGCCTATATTGCCGTTTTTAACCCTGAAATCGGCATTATAGACCTGTTCAAAAGGGAAATGTGAGGAACTGGGGTCAGGCTTGACATTTGGGCATTTTTGCTACCCTGAAAGCATGGCAAGAAAACCTCGAATCCATTATCCAGGCACTGTTTATCATGTTATTCTCAGAGGGAACGATAGACAGGATATTTTTTTTAACGCATCTGATCGAAGTCGATTCTGTCTGCTTCTTCAGGAAGGCGTGGAAAGATACGAACATCGCATTCATGCTTTTTTGGATTCCGGGGACACCACCACCACACTTAATTATTAACATCCG
>JAYEHB010000402.1:0-4306 GCA_034659375.1 Thermodesulfobacteriota bacterium | reverse complement strand
CACCACACTTAATTATTAACATCCGTCTCAAATACATCTAAAAAGAACCTCATGGCAAGAATCGCAAGGGTAGTGGCCCCATTATATCCACACCACATCACACAGCGAGGCAACATTTGGTCCTGGTTGGTCCTGAGGTCCTGTGGTCGGGTTATGAAAAATAATTGATATTTAAAGGATAATCCCGGATTATACCCTCTGAAAAGGGCCTATATTGAGTTTTTCAGGGGCAAAAAGGCACTTTTTTGTCTGAATGCTTATGGCAAGAGGGCGAGATGTTGGTAAAGGAGACGGAATGTATCATCTCCTAGAAGAAGTTGCTCCCTCGTATGGTGCAAAAGACGATCCAGCAAGGCTGACGTAAGCGTGCTGTGCTGCAATCAGGTTATTGACCGCATCGACGGTGGAAGTGAACAAGATGGTGTTGTTTTTCAAACAGGCTTGATCTCCTGACGCACACCTGGCATTTTTTCATATCTACCATAACCCTGGCTGAAATATTGTGAGGGCCTTTTACCTTTATGCCCAGATTAAAAAATTTTTTACATGTCTCTATGGACCAAACGATAATTACCACCCGGATAATTCCCATGTGCTTCCCGCCTTAATACACCGCTTTCATAAAGCGGTAGAAAATAAGGATTCAGAAGTAGTTATCTGGGGTAGTGGAACAGCAATGCGGGAATTTATGCATGTTGATGATATGGCATCCGCTTGTGTGCATGTGATGTCTCTGGACAAGGAAACTTACAGTAAACATACCCAACCGATGCTTTCTCATATCAATGTGGGAACGGGGATTGACTGCACTATTCGAGAGCTGGCTGAAACGATTGCTAAAGTTACGGGTTTTGAAGGAAAATTAAACTTCGATACCAGCAAGCCTGATGGTATGCCTCGTAAATTACTGGATGTTTCCAAACTTCGGGAACTTGGGTGGGAAGCCTCTATCTCACTTGAGGACGGGCTTAGAGATACTTATCAATGGTTTTGTAAACACCAAGGGGCATTTAGAGGGTGGGAAAGGGTCATATAGTAAAATCATGGCTGCGAATAAAAAATTCACATTGGTCATTGCCGACCCGGGGCTGGAAGCCGCCTCCGGTCACCATGCGGGGGTTGCAACATATATTAGTTCGAAACGATGTAGTGACATCCCTTTGATATTCTTTGCCCACCAAAAGATAGAAGCCCCTCTCTATCAAATACTGAAAAGTACCGGTTGTGAAATTTACCGCCACTTTACCTCCTCCCAGTACCGCCACTATGGTAACAATAATCCTCAAGACAAATCACCTTCCCTGGCCAGTATTCATTCCTATATAGCCTTGCTCAGCAAGGAGTACACTGCTTTATTTGCACGGTTGACAGCCCGCAATAATGATGAACAATTTGTACTCTGCTATCACACCTTAAACTGGGAGCATGCCAGTGCATTGGCATTGGCCCTTCGCCGCAAAAACGTATTTTCCGGGCGCCTGCGCCATATAGCGCTGTTAATGTTTAACCCCGCCATTGATTTCAGAGGGCAGATTACCGATGCCCTGCAGTGCCTGAATTTCCGGACGGCTATGAATGCGTTGCAAAATTGCAAGGGTGTAGAGCTCTTTGTCAGCGATACCGAACGGGCATGTGAATATCAGCAATTGTTGGATCTGCCCCAGCCTCTGCCACTGCATCCCTGTTTTTTGGCCGACTGGAGCAAACTGCCCCGCCTGTCTCTTTCATCACCCACAGGCTCCACCCGCATTACTCTCTATCTTGGCGATGCTAAACCGGAAAAAGGGTTTGACAAACTCCCTGCATTGGTGAAGGGTCTGCTTCCCCATGCAGACGCACATACAGAGTTGGTGATCCAATATACCTTTAATGGTGAAGACGCTCGTATCAGCAGTACTATTGCTGATTTACAAGCGATAGCAGTTAGCGATGGCCGGTTGACCCTGCATTGCGGTTTCTGGAGCGACCGGCAACTGCACGACAAGCTGAGCCGGACAGATCTCTTTATCTTTACCTACGATGGTGATGTTTACCGCAACAAGAATTCGGGTATACTCTGGCTGCTGGGGTGGTATCAATGCCCACTCCTCTTTCTTGAACCCTCCTGGCTGACCCGGGAGGCCAGGCGCTTGGGGCTAATATTCGATATGTTGAACCAGGAGTCGTCCTCACCCGAAGGGATAGCAGATCAGATCAAAACTTTATTGCAAAAGAATGCAAAAGGCGCACAACATTCAAATTGGGATGAAACTATTAACGCTTACCGCCATCAGATATATTCTGATTTTCACGAGTGGATTGTGGCAGTACACGACGGGATGAACACATGAAAAAACAGATAAACACAGATAAACACGGATTAGGGCTTGAGGGGTTGGTTGGGTTGTTTGAGCAAACGCAGTCTGTCATGCAGATGCAGGCGGCCCGTTCGGCGGATATTGCGCTGGTGGTGCGTAACTGGTTGTTTGGCTGGTATATTGTTGAATTTGAAAATGGCGGTGCTGATCGATCTGAATTGTATGGAAAGAGGTTGATTGAGATATTGTCAAAACGGCTTATCAAGCTGGGCATCAAAGGTATGTCACCGACCAATTTACGAAAGTTCAGGAAGTTTTATCAGGCTTACAGGAAGATTCAACAGGCATTGCCTGTTGAATCTTCAAGCAGGGATAAAAGTGAAGAAAAGATTCAACAGGCAATGCCTGACAAATGTTTTCAACTGATCAACAAGTCAGACATTTTGCAGGAGGTGACGGCAACATTGACGAATAGGCTCAATCTTGGCTGGACGCATTATGTAACGCTACTCACCGTCAAAAATGAAGACGAACGTCGTTTTTACGAACTGGAAGCTCGTGGAATTCCGGGGACACCACACTTAATTATTAACATCCGCCTCAGGTACTTACTGAACTATATCAAGCTAAAAAACAGGGGGGCAGGTCTTGAAAAATCAGCTTTTCAGACGTTGACGGACTTCTGGCGTGTCCAGGGGTTCACACAATGTATAAATGGCAAAACTACTCCCCCCACAAAGTAGACCCATTTTATATCTTGACAATAGCACCCTGTTTATGGCACCATATTAAAAAATATAGGAGAAGTAATATGCTGATTCAAACCAAAATCCAGGTTAACCCGGAAGATTATAAATTCATCAAAAAGGTTTACAAAGATTTGAGCTACAAAAGCCTGAGCGAGTATATGCGGGAAGCCATCAATGCCAAGGTGAAGCAAGACCACAAAAGACTTCGGGAACAAAAAAGGATAGCGGCCATGCAAATGATAGGAAAAACGGCATATGAGAATCTTTTTGAATCGATAGAAGGAGAAGATTTTGAAAACCGGTGAAATCTATTGGGTAAATCTTGATCCAACTCTTGGCGATGAGATCAAAAAGAGACGGCCAGTAGTCGTATTAAGCGGTGGGCATAAAAAGAACCTTAAACTTGCAATTTTGCGTCCTTTGTCATGGATGACAATTATCTTCTTTCCTGCACAAAATATATTGAATATTGAATTGAATTCAGTTCGGGCAGGATTGGTCAAAAGACCGGAAGAATGGCCCTTTAGCAGTGCACGGACTCATATCGAAGGAAGAGATGACATTCTCATAAAATCAAAACCCATGATCGACAGGATCAGCAAACCCTGGGGAATGTTTCTTTCAGATGATGTAGGGGAACATGAAATGGATCGCTTCAGAAAACATGAAAGAACCGGACGGTCCATGGGTGAGGAATCGTTTATCGATAAACTTGAATGTTATCTTGATCGAACTCTCAAGCCCCAAAAGCCCGGTCCGAAATGCCGGGATTCTAACAATTAAGTGTGGTGTCCCCGGAATTCCCCGGAATTCCAACCCGGAATTCCTGGAGAAAAAGACCAGGTTTTATCAGGCATCCACATCCGAGCTCTACGGCAAGGTGCCGGAGATCCCTCAAACGGAATCCACCCCGTTTTATCCCCGGTCCCCCTATGCGGCTGCCAAACTCTATGCCTACTAAAACCTTCGGGGTCACCGATAACCTTCCGATTACCTTTTGTTTTTACAAATGATATTGTTTTAAATATGGATTATTGGATGAGAAGAGGTTATAAAATTTAGAACGATTTGCAATATCTAAAAAGTTTGTTACAATGTATGAAAAAGAAATCGCATTATAAGATGTGGAGCCGGTGATATAAAGTAATCAGGAAATATTAGGAAGGCAGGTGGATATGCAAACAATTAAAGCATCTGAATTTATGGAAAAATGTATACATTGGATGAATGAGGTTGATGAAAAAGGAGAAGAAATTGTCA
>JAYEHB010000401.1:0-5868 GCA_034659375.1 Thermodesulfobacteriota bacterium | reverse complement strand
TTTTGAAAAAAACATTGTTTATCAGGGAAATTTCTTGACATATTATTCTATCTGTCCCATAAAAATATGAAACAGTGTTTTATAATGTTAAACAGTCAGTCTTTTAATTCTTATTATTCTTGTGTTTTTTTGTAAGAGAATTAAAAAATTCATTTTGGGTTCTGGTTTGTCCAGGCTATGTTTAATCATTATTTAAAAAATTTATTTTATAGATAAATGCGTATCAAAAATCAGGAGGATGGTTTTATGTCTGAAGATGTACTTGCCCCGCTTGCAGGGAAAATAATTAAAATTGGTATTGAGGTCGGCACAAAAGTCGAAGAAGATGATGAGATCCTCATAATAGAGGCCATGAAAATGGAAACACCTCTTTTTGCACCTTGTGATGGAACAGTTAAAGATATAAAGGTCAAAGAAGGCGATGAGGTTGAAGAGGATGACCTTATAGCTGTGATTGAATAAAGTGTTTTTGGAGTTATAACAAGCCGGAGAGATAAATAGTATGAGACCATATTTTGAAAAGATGGATACCCTTGGAAAGGAATTGAAAAAGGGAGAGATTAAGAGAACAGAGGATAGTCTTAAAGAGATTGACCAGGCAGAGAAAGAGATAGCTGCTGCTGTTGAAAAGGTGAAAAATGCCGGTTTCCCCACGGAAAAGATCAACGCCAGGGGCCAGATGACTGTGTGGCAGCGCTTAGAGTATCTTGTGGATGAGGGCACCTGGTGTCCGCTGCATACATTGTACAATCCCGCTGAGAATGATGAGGGCACCACCAATGTCATAGACGGTATTGGAAAGATATCAGGTAAATGGGCTGTGATCATAGGCTTTGACAACAAGGTGATGGCAGGAGCATGGCTGCCGGGTCAGTCGGAAAATATTCTCCGGGTGACTGATCTTTCCAAACGTCTGAACCTTCCCCTTGTGTGGCTTGTGAACTGCAGCGGAGCAAAACTGCCTGAGCAGGAGAAGTTTTACGCAAACCGCAGGGGTGCCGGCACTCCCTTTTTCAGGCATGCAGAGCTTGAGCAGATGGGGATTCCAGTGCTTGCCGGAATATATGGAACAAATCCTGCCGGAGGCGGATACCAGAGCATCAGTCCCACGATTCTATTTGCCCATAAAAACTGTAATATTGCCGTGGGTGGAGCAGGCATTGTAAGCGGCATGGCTCCCCAGGGCGGATTTAATATTAAAATGGCAGAAGAGCTTGTAAATAAGGCAAAAGAGCACAAGGCAAAACCCCCTGGGTCTGTTAAAATTCATTATGATGAAACAGGCTTTTTCAAGTATGTATATGAAGAAGAAGAGGGTGTGCTTGACGGTCTTAAGGATTACATGAAGGATATTCCAGCCTATAATCCAAAATTTTTCAGAGTTGCAGAGCCTGCAGCACCTGCTTTTCCCCAGGAAGATATCATGCGGCTTCTTCCCATGGATCCCAAAAAAGTCTACTCCTTTGATCAGATCCTTGCAAGGCTTGTGGATGGTGGTGAACATACTGAGTTCAGG
Source organism: Thermodesulfobacteriota bacterium (assembly GCA_034659375.1). GTDB lineage: Bacteria > Desulfobacterota > Desulfobacteria > Desulfobacterales > Desulfobacteraceae > DATFJZ01. Next base: position 4,352 of record JAYEHB010000401.1, on the reverse strand, counting down.
CCTGATTACGGTCCTGAAATGTACACAGGTCTCTGTAAAATAGATGGTTTTCTTGTGGCATGTATCGGCAACAGGCAGGGTTATCTTGGGAAAGGGTATCCTGAATATGCAGATTACCCCGGATTTGGCGGAAAACTTTACAGGCAGGGCTTAATAAAGATGAACGAGTTTGTTACTCTCTGCGGCAGGGACAGAATTCCCATTATCTGGTTCCAGGACACTTCGGGTATTGATGTGGGTGATACTGCTGAAAAAGCAGAACTCCTTGGTCTTGGCCAGTCCCTTATCTATTCAATTCAGCAGACAGATCTTCCCATGATGCTGGCTGTGTTAAGAAAAGGTTCTGCTGCAGCCCATTATGTTCTTGGAGGTCCCCAGGGAAACAGGCACAATGCCTTTACCCTTGGCACTGCTGCAACTGAAATATATGTAATGCACGGAGAAACTGCGGCTGTTGCATCATATGCGAGAAGGCTTGTTAAAGAAAAGGAAGCGGGAAATGATCTTCAACCTGTTGTGGATAATATGAACGCATTGGCAGACAAGTACCATGAAAAATCAAGACCATTGTTTTGTGCCCAAACCGGACTTGTGGATGAGCTGGTCGCTTTAAAGGATCTTAGAAAATATATGACAGCCTTTGCAGGTTGTGCGTATCAGAATCCCAAATCCATCTGTCCCCAGCACCAGATGATCCTGCCAAGGATAATTAAAGGATAATTGTAACAGTTCACAGGACCTTGCTATCAACTACCTGTAATTTGCCGAATTGTAAGCGTTTACAGGGTGCTGCAGATGCAAGGCGGTGGGCACGCAGACGTACTCATGTACTTCAAGTGCCCGCCAACGCAGCAGGTGTAGTGCCCTGTGAACGCTTACGGATAATTAAAGGATAAAGGGAATTAACAATGGCAAATTTTGTTACCATATTTATTTCAGGTATTTGTGGAGTTTTTTGCAGTATGCTGCTTTTATACTGTTCAATCAGGATCACAGCTAACGTTACAGACAGGATTCTGGCGGCAAAGGAGGAGAGAAAATAGATGTTTGATCTTTTTGCAATGCTCTTTAAAACAACTGGTTTTTTTCATCTCACCCCGGGTATGATAGTTATGTGGCTCATTGGCCTTACATTTATCTATCTGGCTGTGGCAAAGGATTATGAACCTCTTCTGCTTTTGCCCATTGGGTTTGGTATTCTTCTTGCCAACTTACCTTTGGCAGGTCTCATGGAGCCCAATGAGGGGTTGCTGTGGCGTTTCTATCAATATGGAATCCACTGGGAGATTATTCCTCCCCTGATTTTTCTTGGCCTTGGTGCATTGACTGATTTTGCACCTCTTCTTGCCAATCCAAGGCTGATTTTTCTTGGGGCAGGAGCCCAGGTGGGAGTCTATATTACATTTTTTGTTGCCCATACTATGATGGGTTTTGATTTGTCAGAAGCTGCTGTTATCGGTATTATCGGCGGAGCTGACGGACCCACCACCATCTTTCTTGCATCAAAACTGGCACCCCAGCTCCTTGGAGCCTGTGCAGTTGCTGCCTATTCATACATGGCAATGGTGCCCATAATCCAGCCGCCTATTATGCGTCTTTTGACCACGGAATCTGAACGGAAAATAAAGATGCACAAAGTTAGAAAGGTGAACAAGCTGGAAAAGATCTGTTTTCCCATTGTATCAGGACTGTTGATTATCCTTTTGATTCCTGCCTCGGCCCCTCTCATTGCCATGTTCATGCTGGGAAATCTTTTCCGGGAGTCAAAGGTTGTTGAAAGGTTGAACCATGCAGCCCAGAATGAGCTTATGAATATTGTTACAATATTTTTGGGCTTGCCGGTTGGAGCAACAATGAATGCTGAAAATTTTCTCCAGCCCAGGGTGATATTGATATTTGTCCTTGGCCTTTGTGCGTTTATGATAAGCACTGCTTCGGGAATTCTTCTGGCAAAATTTATCAACCTTTTTACAAAGAGAAAAATCAACCCGCTTCTTGGTGCAGCAGGAGTTTCTGCCGTTCCAATGGCAGCAAGGGTTGTGCATAAGGTTGGTACGCAAGCTGATAAAAAGAATTATCTTCTCATGTATGCCATGGGTCCCAATGTGGCAGGAGTTATCGGAACAGTAATCGCTGCCGGTATCTTTTTGACCTTATTAACGTAATTTTTTTATATCTTGACTTTTTTGTTAATTATCTTCAAGGTTTGATAACGACACAAATCAATTGAAAATTGAAAATTGAAAATTGAAAATTATGAATTATCAATTATGAATTATCAATTATGAATTATCAATTATGAATTATCAATTATGAATAAGGAGACACTGTTATGGCAGAAGATATACTGGCACCTCTTGCAGGAAAGATCATTAAAATGCATATTGAGCAGGGTGCAAAGATTGAAGAGGATGAAGAGGTATTGATAATTGAGGCAATGAAGATGGAAACTCCTGTCTTTGCACCATGTGACGGAACAGTTAAAGAGATAAAGGTAAAAGAGGGTGATGAGGTTGAAGAGGATGATATGATTGCCTCCATAGAATAGATTAAAATAAGGGCATCCTTCATATCAGCATAAAAGTAGTTTACACTTTTTTGGGGAAATCCCCTTTAAATAAGGAATGGTTTCAGAAAGTGTAAGGTACTTATGAAGGATGCCAAAATAAGGATGTAAATATTCGGTCAGCACCCCATATCCGCCCATTTTGGACTGCTCACATAAACTGAAGGTAAGAAACTATCATTAGTATGCTACGCAGTCCCAGATAGACGAATATGAGGCCTGGCCAGGCATTTACATTATAAGCCGAATTTTTTACAAAAGGATGGTGTGTATGGCTGAACTTCAAAATATCAGAATTGATAAGTCTGAAGGAGTTGCAAAGATTTTTCTTGATCGTCCAAAGCATAATGTCCTCAATATAGAGATGATGAATGAACTAAACTCTGAGCTTGAAAAAATAGCCGGAGACGATGATCTTAAATGTGTTGTTATCTCAGGTGAGGGAAAGAGTTTTTGTGCCGGTGTGGAGGTTTCAGACCACAAACCTGAAATGGTTGATGAAATGGTTACTGTATTCAACCGTATCTTCGAGCTTGTCAATCTAATTGATATTCCTGTTATTGCAGCAGTAAATGGTGCATGCCTTGGCGGAGGCATGGAAGTTGCTATTGCATGTGATATTGTTATTGCCTCTGAAAAGGCCATTTTTGGTCAGCCCGAGGTAAAGCTTGGATTTTTTCCTCCCTATGCAGCCCTGCGTTTGCCTGAACTTGTGGGCACAGCCAAGGCCATTGAGATATGCACCACAGGCAGGAACTATTCGGCCCTGGAAGCAAAGGCCATGGGTTTTGTTTCAACGACAGCAGCTCCAGAGAATTTTAAAGATGCTGTTGACAAAATAGTTAAAGAGATCTCCATGGCAAGTCCTCTTATTTTAAAATTGAACAAGAGAGCTGTAAGACGTCATCTTGGTACAGGATTCTCCCAGGGAGTTGATCTTGTAAGCAACTATTTTCTTAACACCATGATGAAAACAGAAGATACTCTTGAAGGAATAGAAAGCTTTGAAAAAAAGCGCAGACCCCAGTGGAAAAACAGATAAGTTTCTGGCATCCTTCATTTTCATCTTACACTTTTTTATTTTTTTTAACCACGGGTCGAAGACGTGGAGCGAAGCGTAACCAACACACGAAAGGCACGGGTCGAAAACGCGGAGCCAAAATATAAAAAATAAAACACAAAAAGTGTAAACTACTTTTAAAGCATTATGAAGGATGCCAAAAATCCAACCAAAAATTATAACATGGTAAATTTGTCAGATCTAAATATGGATATCACCAAATCAGACAGTAATCACGTCGCCTATCCATCCCCTCCCAAATTAAAATTATGGGAGGGGAATTTCGGCGGTTTAGTTAAAGATATACCTGAAAATGAGTTTGATGAGGCCTTTGCAATTATATTCCAGCTAAGGCCTCATCTGACCCTTGAGCAGTTTAAATTGCAGATTGTGGAACAGAAAAAAGCAGGTTATCTGCTTATTGGTGCATATTCTCCGGAGTTACAAGGTCTCATGGGAATGAGACCTCTCCAGACTCTGGCCCGGGGAAAACATCTTCATATTGATGATCTGGTTGTTGATAAAAAATATAAAAAATCAGGGGCAGGTTCTGCCCTTATTGAGTTTGCACAGAAAGGTCTAATTTAATTACTACTTCTCCTTAAAATGTAACAGTTTTAAGACATAATTAGTAGATAGGTTAGACCACAGGGTATCCTTGTGGGTAGCACTTTGCTGATTTTCCCAGTCCAAACCCTGCGAATCCCACAAGCGACTCAGGGAAAC
>JAYEHB010000400.1:0-5889 GCA_034659375.1 Thermodesulfobacteriota bacterium | reverse complement strand
GCCTGATAAATTTGCTTCATTATTTCTAAAACAAGCTCTTTGTCATACATACACAGCTTCCTTGTCTATTCTCTTTTTAAGAAATGCATTCATGCCATTTCTATACCTTATAATATCAACTTTCCTGTGCAGTTGCTCTTCCAGTTCTTGTTTGATTCCTATAAGATGAAATAGATCTGTTATCCCAAGTTCAACAACAATATCAATATCACTTTTTTCGTTCATCTCATCCCGTGCTGCCGAACCAAAAACACCTATTTTAAGGATGTTGTATTGTTCTTTATTTTTACCCTTGAACCGATGCAGGTAACTGAGAATTTCGTCTCGCTTAATCATGATTCCTCCATGCTGCCAGACTGTTGCCCCATTTTTTAATTGTCATGTGCATGTTTAGCACCTTTCATAAAAGTTTAAATTTTGAGAGAACCCTAAGGTATAGCTCCGCCCCTTTAGTTACATTGGGTGTGTCTATATAACTAATTGATTTTATAATATTTTTACCAGCTCAGCTATTATAGTTCTGTTTTTTTACTTGAACTTTTCAGGCAGCTTGACCAGCATCAAAAAATTAACAAATTGGTCTTGACATGGGGTCAACTTTAATTTTTATTCCTTTTTCTGTGAAGTACATCAAGTCTCAATTTAGATACTACTATTTTTTCCAGAGCCTGGTCAATATTTAAAATATCACCTGATAACTTTTCTCGGCCTTGATAATCCTTTGGACCAAAGTTTTTTTTGATATAGGCATCTTTTGAGACAGATGACCATATCCCAGGCTTATTGGAAATTTCCAATTTATTGAAACTTCCCAAAATCGCCGAAACAATGATCAAGGCCCTTTTATCTTTAAAATATTTTTTTTATCCTGTCTAAATTTTGCAGGCAAACGACGTTTAATGAGAGTGAGATACCAATGGTTTTGCCTTTTTGCCCCCGTTTTTTTATTTGCCCCCCCACCAGAAATCATTGGCTTTTACCGGATCATAACAGAATTTTCTCTTATTGATAATTATACCTGGAGAAATTCCAATCTCGTCCCGGCCGCATCTTACAAGCCTGTCACAGGTCATTATAAAGCCCATTAAAAATCCGTGTTTTTCAAATGCCTGTACTGCATAGGAAGAGCAGCCCGGGTACATGGGGCATCTTGCTCCATCTACTGGTGAAATATATTTTTGATAAAATTTCAGTATATGTCTGTTCTGCATATAAGAATTAGATTTATTTGATGTTTTATATTGTTCACAATAATTTGTGGTCCTATAATTTTTAAGGTGGATTGCAGTTCCATGACCATTATCTTTTTCACAATAATCTGATCTGCTCTGTTCTGCAGGCAAGGTACCAGCTTTGAACAATATCAGTATGAAAATCAAAATAAACAGCTTAATCCCTGGTAAAAACTTAATCCTGGGTAACACGAAGTACCTCTTCAACTGTTGTAACACCATTGAGGACTTTTTCTATGCCGTTCTGCCTTAATAAGAGCATTCCCCGGCTTAAAGCCACATCCATGATCTGGTTGGAATCAGATGAGGTTAAAATTGTTTTTTTAAGATTATCATCAATTTCCATTATCTCAAAAACTGCCTCTCTTCCTGAATAGCCTGTATCAAAACAACGTGAACACCCTGCTGCCTTAAAAACCTTTTTTCCCTTAAGATCTTTTGATGAGAGGTTCAATGTTTTTATTTCAGCCTCACTTAAAGAGTACTCTTTTTTGCAGTTGCTGCATAAAACCCTGACCAGTCTCTGGGCAACAACAGCTTTAACCGATGATGTGATAAGATAGGGCTCAACACCTAAGTCTGTAAGTCTGGTTACAGCACCAGCTGCGTCATTGGTGTGCAGGGTGGAAAAGACAAGATGTCCTGTAAGTGCTGACTGAATCGCTATTTCAGCAGTTTCAAGATCACGGATCTCCCCCACCAGAATCACATCAGGGTCCTGTCTTACAATGGATCTTAAACCCATTGCAAAGGAAACACCGGTTTTCCTGTTAACCTGAATCTGGCTTATGCCCTTTAAATTATACTCCACAGGATCTTCAATGGTTATTATGTTCTTATCCGGAGAATTAATTGTGGAAAGTGCTGCGTAAAGGGTTGTTGTTTTACCGCTTCCCGTGGGTCCTGTTACAAGCACAATACCATTGTTGAGTTTTATCAGCCTGGTAAATGTTTTAAAATTTTTTTCTGAAATTCCAAACTCGGAAAGTGCAAGAAGATTCCCTGACTTATTTAAAAGCCTCATTACAAGACGTTCGCCAAATGATGTGGGAATAGTTGATACACGAATGTCAATCTCCTGTTCACCTATTCTCACCTCCATTCTTCCATCCTGGGGGATTCTTTTTTCAGCAATATTCATCTCCGACATAACCTTGATTCTGGATATAAGTGCTGATTGAATCCATTTGGGAGGAGAGAGCATCTCATAGAGTATCCCGTCAATGCGGTATCTTATCTTGATACTCTCCTGAAAGGGCTCAATATGAATATCACTGGCATTGGCTTTTACTGACTGGGATATCATGTGGTTAACAAGTTTTATTACAGGGGCATCACTTGTATCATCGAGAAGATCTGCTGTCTGCTCAATCTCCTGTATAATAGTTGAACCGTTTTCCTCCATGTTTTCCACAAGCTGTTGTGCACTTCCGGAACTGCGGTTGTAGATCTGATTTATGGCAGCCACTATCTCATTTCTACAGGCCAGGGTAAGGGTGTAATCTTCTATATCAAGCAATCTGACAAGATCATCAACCTCGGTCATGTTAGAAGGATCATGTAAAGCAATGGTGCCGGACAAATCATCATTAAGCAGAGGGACCACACAAAATTTCTTTAAAAACTGTATGGAAACAATATTGGTAAAATCATAATGTCTTTTCCCGGACAACAGCCTTTCTGCAAAAGGAATGGAGTAAAGAGAGCTTAAGACTTTAAGAACATCTCTCTCTTTAACAATCTTTGAATCTACAAGCTCCTGAACAAAATTAATCCTGTTCTGTTTATATATACCCCTGATCTTATCAGCATCATCTTCAGAAACAGCAAACTGTTCAAAAAGTTTCTCAATAAAATGATTTATCATTCCTGCATGCCTTTATACAATTTCACATCCCCCTGTTCAATGATGTCTATCTGATTTTTTTTAATTTCATAGAGTTTTTTTGCTTCACCAGGGGATTGTAAAACCTTTGGGGTTAAAAAAACATAAAGATTTGTCTTGTCATTACCCTTGGAAACAGATTTAAACAGATATCCAAGTCCTGGAATATCTCCAAGACATGGAACATTATGTTCTGTTTTTGAAAGGCTTTCATCGATGAGTCCGCCAATTACAACAGTATGTCCATCTTTTACAATTATGGTTGTTTCAATGAGCCGTTTCAGGGTTGTCGGCCTGTCGGAACTGGTCTGGTTCACAGTATCAAGTTTTGTGATCTCCTGGTAAACTTTCAGCCGTACCAGTCTGTCTTTGCTTATCTGGGGAGTTATCTTTAAATTGATTCCCACATCTTTATATTCATAGGAACTATAGGTATCAGTTGCATTCTCAGCAGCTGATCTTGTCTGGTAGGGTACATTTTTACCAATTGTTATGGTAGCTTCTTCATTATCAGTGGTAAGGATCTGGGGAGTTGAAAGGATGTGAACATTTTTATCAGTTTTGTAAGCCTGGATAACAGCTCCTATGGAAGGAAAGACCAATCCTCCTATATTAAGGGCTTCACCCATTACACCCACAGAAAAACCCGCCGGAAGAGAGCCTGTTGTTGCAATGGAATTAAATTTTGAATATTCTTTTCCTCCAAAACCTCCAAAATAGACACCCTGGTCGTCTCCGCTGCTGTCACTGTCAAAGCTTTCTCCTGCACGCCATTCAGTGCCGATATCCAGTCCTTTTGTTACATTTACCTCCATGATCAGACACTCAATATAAACCATGGCTCTTGGAATATCAAGTTTTGTAATTACCTCCTCCAACACCGGATAATCCTCTTTATCAGCCATGATTATTAAACTGTTTGTGGCTTTATCAGCAGTTATCCTCACCTGTTTTGATACAATGGGAGCACGCTTTTTACCTGGTACATTTTTATTCGTCTGGGAAGGAATCTCCTGGAGAACCTTTGCAAGATTTTCTGCAGAAGCGTGCTCAAGATAATAGACACGAATTTTTTCTTCACCCTTGGGCACCTGCCTGTCAAGAAGATCAATGAGCTGTTTTACCCGTTCTGTTTCAATTTCACTGGCAAGTAAAACAATAGAATTGGTTCTCTCGTCTGCAACAAACTTAACAATCAGATCAGGATCAAGCTTACCTTTTGCCCCCCGGATTCTTGCTGTAAATATTTTTGAAAGATTTGTAACAAGCTTTGAAGCATCGGCATGTTCAATGGGAATAACTGATATTCTCTTCCCAATCCCCTTTGCATCAACAACATCTATAATTTTTAACAGCCTGTTAATATTGGAGAGCGTGTCTGTTATTATGAGCATATTGGTATCACTGTATGAAAGTACCACGCTCCCCTTTGAAACAAGGGGTGCAAACAATCTTTTCAGTTCCCTTGCCTCGGCAAATTTCAAAGAGATAATACGGGTTACAACTCTGTCATCAGAAACTTCAATCCTATTTGCAATCCTTGTATCAATATTTTGTGATCTTGCATCGGGTGAGGGAATTATTTTTATGATACTGCCTGCTTCTACAGTTGCAAAGCCATGAATATCAAGAACAGATTCAAATACTTTGTAAGCCTCTTTTACAGATATTTTTGAAGGAGATATTATTGTGACGTTACCCCTTACCCTTTTGTCAATAACAAAATTTTTCCCTGTAAGCTCACTGATAAATTTAATAAAAACATTAATATCAACATTATTAAAATCAATTGAGACATATTTTTTATCGGATTCCGGGGTTAAATCTTTTGTTTTGGCTTCTGTTGAAACTGCGTTGAAAAACATAACAACAAAAAGAAAAAATATAATAAAAAAAGGCAAAGCCGTTTTTTTACTGTACATTATAGTTGATCTCCTTTCTTTTACCGCGTCTTTTTATCTGTAGATTAACATTTGATGAGTTTTTAAGATTCTGATAAAGAGTTAAAGCATCGTCAACAGATTCAATCTCTTTTCCGTCAACTCCCATGATTATATCGCCATTTTTCAATCCCATTTCCTGGAACAGAGAATTATGTTTAATTCCGTACAAGAGAAGTCCGTCAGGTTTTCCATTGGCAAAATGGGGCCTTACCCTGACCTGTTTCATAAGGTTGTTGATATTACTTATGGATTCGTCCACAACAGAACGTTTTATGGTGATATTATTTGAACTTTCCACACTGGTATTTTTTAAAACAGACCTTATTCTGTTATTTTTATTTTTATTTTTTATATCCATCTCCAAAATCTGATCCTTGCCATTATAATTAAGAATCACTCTATTCCTTAAAATTGTTTTAACAACAGCAGACTGAATTGTATCTCCTTTTTGATAAAGAAGCTGTTTTCTATTTTTTTTCTCTTCAATAACAGCAAATGCCTGTTTTTTATCTCCTGTTACAGTTCCCCAAAGCTTTAAATCAAGATCTGTTTTTTCTAATTTTTCAAGTGCCTCAATATCTATTCCGGAAAGGTCATCCTCTTTTATATCTGTATCCTTAATTTTTACATTAAAAAAATTTCTTTTTATGATTTTTTGATAATGATCTCCGGGATAAACTTTAGCCCTGGATAGACTTTTTTCCCCCTTAACAATGCTTTGTGGAGCAGATAAAGCAAAAAAATCAGAAGCAGGTGTTATCTTTGCTACAAGAATTTTATAGATAAAATTCACACTAAAAAAAAGTGCAATGGTTATCAATATAAGATT
>JAYEHB010000399.1:0-5906 GCA_034659375.1 Thermodesulfobacteriota bacterium | reverse complement strand
GTACCAAGGACGCTATAAATCATTCCTGATAGATGCAGATACATATCTTAAAGAAGTCTCACGCTATATTCATTTAAATCCGGTTCGTCTAAAAAAATATTCTGCAATGAATATTAAAGAAAAAAACACTCTTCTAAAAAATTATAAATTTTGCAGTATAAGCGGATATTCAAATATTAAAAATCGCGACCCTTTTGTAAATTACAAAACGATTCTTGATTATTTTGGTGGAGATATAGCTGAAGGTAGAAGAAAGTACAGGCAATTTATTTATAAGGGACTTGGAGAAAATATTTCAAACCCCCTGGAATCAGGAAAAGGAACCGGAATTATAGGTTCGGAAAATTTTATTGAAAAGATTCGTGAAAAATATATAAAAAAAATTCACCCTGAATCCCAACGAGAACAACCTCATTTAAAAGAAGTTAAAAAAAGATATCAACCCCAAAAATTGATAACAGCTTTCTGCAAAACCACAGGAATTGATATGGATTACACTTGCCGTAAGGGGGCAAATTCAATAAACCGTGCGTTTTTAATGGAACTTTTATACAGACATTGTAATATTACCCAACCTGAAATTGGACGTTTGGTAGGGGGTCTTGATTACAGTTCAGTGAGCTATGCCAGAAAAAGATTGCGCCAAAAAATGAAAAAAAACTTAAAGTTGAAACAACAATTTGAAAAAATCAATTCTGATTTGTCAAGATTAAAGATTTGACCCCTCCACATTTGACCCCTCCACAACAAACGGTTCTCAAAATCACATGGGTTATGCTCTTTTCGTTCATAGTCAGCAGATTATGATTATTGATCTCAGAACCTCATACAAATGGCTTTAAATAATGTTCAATACTTTACTGAACTTCATCATTCTCAGATACTCATGCTACATCATTACTCTGACAATCCAAAAACAATTTCACTTCTCCGATAAAATCTTTGGCATACTGAACAAACTCATTAACCATATCACTTGTCGGAATCTCGAAATCAACATAATCAAACTTTTGTCGATATTCAAAAGCTTTGTTGTATATTTTTCCCAAGTTTACAGAAAAAAGACCTTTATGGACAAACTCTTTGTTGAAATACCCTTTAACTTGACCATGTTTTGAAAAAGAGGCATCCTTTGTTATCAGAACAGCCTGTACAGCATAAAACATGGCATAGTAAATTCTGTTCATTGCCGAGGTCAACATGCCGTTGTCAAACATCAGTTGGGCAGCTTCGACAGATTCAGCCGATCTTGCCATACGGTAGCTGATAAGAGCATTTTTTGCATCGTCATTCATATGATGAATCCTTCCCTCAAAATATTCTGATAAACCGGCGTCCAGAAATAAATTCCGTTGAGAGCTTTGTCGTCAAAAACAAAAATATCAATCAGACACCCATGTTTCAGTTCTACCTCATACGCCAAATCAAAAATACCCTCTTCAATTGTTCTGTTTACGTCTGAAATACGGACAAATATATCAATATCTGAATGAGAGCCGTTATCTCCGCGTGCCTTGGAACCGAAAAGACGCATTTCTATCAGTTTATACTTTTGTGATATTTTATTCTTTAATTCAACAAGGATATCATTTGTTTTTTTATCCATCATTTTTTTAAACTCTTGCTTTGGTGTTCAATACAGAAGCTGCAATTTTGATCCATCTACGCTTCAATCTCCTATCTCCGGATTCGACTCGTGGTTTTCTCTACTAACCTTTAACCTTCCGGCTATGCTTTAAAACTTGATGAAAGATACTGCCAAATTGCCAAAAATCCTCTACATTTCGCCCGAGATCTGTTCAATCGGGAGACTGAGTTCATAAAAGCATAACGCCTAAAATGAGCTGCCACAAAAGCCGCCTAAGTCTTTGAATTTACCTAAAATCGGCTCGGCTTTTGTGGTCAGCTCCATTTTATTGTTATGGCCTTTTTTCAGGGTCTTGCCTACTATCAAAAACCGAATGGACCACAATTTCATTATCTTCAACTGTATAGAACACTGTGAATGGGAACCGCCTGATTACACACCCCCTCAAGTTGGAATAATAAATTCTGTACATTTCTGGTTTATCGAGAATCGATTTCACAGCTATTTCGACACAATCCAAAAATTCAAACCCCAGCCCTCTTCTCTGCCGTTCATACCAGATAAAGGCAAATTCCACATCATCTTTTGCTCTTTCTGTATAGCGAAGTTTCATTTGTATTTTGCTCGTAGACTTTTGTGCACACATTCCCAATCATGGAGTTTTAGTTTTCCTTCCTTATATTCTTTGTATCTTTTGTCAAGTTCTTGCTTTTGCCAGACTGGAAGGGGTATCTCTGAATTGCTGATAGCAATGGAATCCCATATATCTTCAACGAGGAGAAGCTTTTCAGACAATCCCAGTTTGCTGATTTTTTCTTTAATTTGTTCTGCCCTCATTTGCTTACCTCTTTAAGTGATATTTAATATGCTTGTTCATCTTTCAGCCATAACGTTAAAATCAGCGGCGCTGCTTTTTGCGTTCGCTGGATTTTTTTGTTATGCAATTTTTATGTTTTTGATTTTATGATTTTTATTTCTTCATCTGTTAAGTCATACAGCTTATTTACGAGTTGATCAATCTGCCTGTCTGTAGCTTCGATTTGGCGCTCTAAGGTCTTCTGAATATGGGGGACATTGGCACTATCAAGCTTTTTGTTTAATTCAAGCATCTGGTCAACCAGGGAAATCAAGTTGTCATGGGTTTTTTTGTCGGCTGATATAGAAAAGTCTATTTTTCTAATTGGAAGCTTAGCCAAACTTACTTTTTTTATTTCAGCAAACAATTTCCCTTTTTCTGGGACAATTTGCTGGTAAACATAGACCATTAATTTTGAATTTATTATTCCAAGAATGTATCTGTAACCATAGTCTTGGTCTAATATTTCTATATTGTAGATATTATTTAGATTATAGTATTTTTCCTGATCAATTACGGCTCTTATCCTATCAGAAGTTTGCCTTAAAACAATTTTATCTTTTTCGAAAGGAGCTGTTGTTCTTGGCTCTGCAAGCCATTTACCATAACTTATATATTTTTGCTTTAATGGTGCAACAACATATCTGTTTATATCTTTACCTATAAGATATTTTTTGTATGAATCGTCTTTCTCAAAATCACTATCATAAATCCTATTTTTTACATCATCAGCAACTTGCTTTGGTTTACCTTTCCCCTTCTGGTAAGGTTTTATGCCCATTATACAATTGCTAATACTGCCTAAAGATATAGAGCTACTATTTATTTTTGAAATCAAACTTTGGTTCTCTGATAAATATATCTCATATCGTGGGTTCTTCAAAAAACCAACTTGCTCTACCTCTCCCATTTTTATATCATCAGTAAATTCCTCTTTTGAAACGGAATATTGCACAGAACGGTCTTTTTTTACGATATTAGAGAATACAAAAACGCAAGTGTCACCAATATGAGCATCATTGAAAACCTTGTAATTTAGCACTAAAATATTTTCTATAGAATATCTTTCCAATATTACTTGTCTTATATTTTTAAAATAGTGCTGTGCAAGGAAAACAGCAGGTGTTATATAAGATACCTTGCCGTTTTTTCTTAAAAGGCTACCTCCTTTTTCTATAAATATCACAAAACTATTCAATTGATATTCATATGAAGCATATCTTTGGGACAAATAATCTATCTCACGATCTAAAAACAATGTGCCATAAGGCGGATTCCCGATGACGGCATCAAACCCGCCATCCTGCATGATGTCGGGAAATTCAGCCTCCCAGTCGAAAACATTAATCCTCAACATCTCATCTTCATCAAAAACGCTTAACTGCTGGTTGGCGTAAAAATCTGGGCCGATCAGGGAATTGCCACACTTGATATTGTTCGACAAATTCGGTAAAACTCGTTCCTGAAATAGAAACATCTGCTTGCCGATGCTCTGTTCGTCTTCGCCCTCTAAAACTTTTAGCAACAGGGAAAGTTTGGTCACCTCCACCGCTTGGTGATCAATGTCCACGCCGTATATATTGTTCAAAAGAATCCGCTTGCGCTCGTCGGTGGTCAAGCGCCATTCCCCTTTCTGGGATTGATAGATGCGAGGAACCTTACCTTTTGACCAGTTCTCCGGGCCGTCATTGATATATCCATCCCGATGCCAGTCAAGCAAAAACTGATAAGTATCCGCCCAAAAATAAAATAACATTTTAACGAGGTATAATTGTGTAATTCCAATTAGGAAATATCTCATGACGAACAATTGAAATTGAGGCCATTTGTTTATCAGTTGCTTTTTGTCCAAGTTTATAGTGTTTCCGCACAAAATGGGCGTTTACTTTTAATCCTGTTGATGTTTTTGTTTTTCTTAAATATTTTAAAACTGTTTCATAGCTATCTAAAGGTTTCCCCGCCCAATTTTTAGAAATTTCACTATGCAAACGATGTTCAACAGGATTCCACTTAGATGCCCCAGGAGGATAATGGCATACGGTTATTGATAAATCATGACGATCACATAATTTTTCTTGAATATCATGTTTCCATACACGAGATCTTGAACTATTGCTCCCGCCACCATCAGCAAGAATTAGGATTTTTCGTGTGGCAGGATTAAAGGCTTTGCCTTCTTTCAGCCACCATTTTTCAATGCAATCCACTGCAAAACTTGGTGTGTCATAAGTCGTTCCAACAAATACAGTCCCACGATTTAAATTTGTATTATATATGCTGTAGGGAATAGCTTTGCCAATGGCATAGCTCGCAAAATCATGATCGTTAACACGCTTCTCTTTGTTGCTCCACACTTTACCTGGATTTTTGAAATTACCAATCAACTCTTTTTTCTTTGTATCAACGCTTATAACAGGTTTTTCGCCTGCTTCAAATATATTGCGGAGGTGATTTATATAAATGAATTGTTTATCTCTATCTTTTTTCTCTTCTGCAGAAAGCTTTTTGTCACCGTTTGAATTTTTTTTACTGTTAGCTCTGAGAGAATAATCCATTCCTTTGAGCAATGTTCCAACTGTATTTTTGCTAACTTTTATTCCTATCCTGTTAAGCTCGTCTGCTATTTTCTGAGTTGTTTTTTTTGTCCATTTCAACTCTGACATGGGATTGCCAGCTGTTTCATCTTCCATTAACTTTTTTATTTTATCTATTATGTCAGGGATTTTTTTTTGGTATTTTTATTTCCACCACCGGTATTTCTTATTCTGTCTGTAATATTATTGTCAGATAAAAGCTCTTTTTTCCCTTTAGCAATGGTATGAGCATTTATTCCAAGCAGTTCTGAAATTTTTCGATCTCCACCATGACCTAACTTAAGAGATTCTAATCCTGCATAAAGTCGTCGCTGCTTTTCATTTAAAATGCTAAAAAATAAAATAATTGCAGCTTTAACCTTAGGGTCGGCACAAATTTAACTTAACAACTTTACGACGAATTAAGACAATAATAAAATTAATCTGTCAACAACAAATAAATCATCAAACACCTGTAACATGCTAACAATAAGGCGTTTAGAATATTTTAATCAGTCCAAAATAAAGCTTACATTATGTCCTAATATCGCTTATAATTAATTCAATAGGAGGAATTAAGACATAATGAGACCAGAAAAATATACTACAGAAGATCTGCATAACTATCTGAAAAAAAACAGGATAGCTTCAATGGATGCTTTAAAAATAGTTCTTGGAACAGACGTCAATAAAACAGTTTTCCGCAAGCTTAAGAGCATTTCGTATCGATCAAGTTATTCTCACACATGGCCTCAATTTCAATTGGGTGCAGCTCGTGCTATATAGAGTGTCGATTTTTTTGCTTCCAATAATATCAATAGGTTACATGTTTACTATGTAGTAAAAGCTAGTAAAAAATATGCGATTTTTGCAATTTTTTGCATATTTT
>JAYEHB010000398.1:0-5909 GCA_034659375.1 Thermodesulfobacteriota bacterium | reverse complement strand
GGTCAATTGATCAACACGAAATAAAGAGAATCTCTATTATGTCTAAAGTTTGTGATTATAACTAATAGCGTTTTATCAATAGTCCCGTCCTCAAAAAACCACAGCAATCTATTTTTTCCCAACACTTTAGAAAAAATTTAATGCTGATTCTGCAAGAGGGATTATTGATAAATTGGAGATATCAAAAAATCGCTCGAAGAATTGAGCAAGCCTGGTCAGGACGCTCTCACGTTTTTGGGTTCGTTCACCCGTTTTACTAAATCTTGATACAGGTGGTAAAACATTGGTAATAGCGGTGCCGGTGGTGGCGATATTACCATCACGAAAAGCATTGTTCACAAAGGTGTAGGCGGCATCACGGTTAAGGTTTTCATCTTTAATAATCTGCTCAAGCTCCTCAATTTTACGCTTACTGACAAATTCCTGCCAATCTTCATCAATATTTGCCCCCACATCTCTGGTAATATTCTGCCCGTTTTTCCCGTGTCTCAGTCGCACCCTCAGGCGGATACTGTGCCACCACCGTGCTGGTGGGGTTTTGAGCAACCAGGTTGTAGCTGTGATCAGTATTTTTATTCATATTTTTTTAACCACAGATAAACACGGATGAACACGGATAATTTGTTTCTTTAATCTGTGTCTATCTGTGTTCATCTGTGGTTCACTTTTCTTTAAAGGTTAAAAGCTGGTTGCGGTAATATTCATACTGTTTTTTGCGGGCGGTGATCTCTGCGGGTAGACCCGTTGAAATGTCGTTGACCAGGGCATCGAATTTATCGAGGATGGCGACTATCTCTTTTTGTTTGGATAGGGGTGGGATGGGGACAGAGTATGAGTCAAAGTCCTTCACACGAACATGTGGCACTCCATGACCTTTCTTCATTGAATGAATCGCTTTCTGGTTTTTCTTCAAAAAATAATAAATAAATTTTGATTTAAGCAAAGTAGTTTCTAAATGAATGCTGAACGCATCTGTAATAAAAATCGGCTGTTCCCAAAAGCTAACTAGCCCACAATAAGCACCAGATATAGAAACAACAATTGTTTCTCCCGTTCTGTTGCTTTCACCATGAAAGTAAATGGCTTTAGGTGCATTTGCAACAACGGGAATTTCTCCAACCGTCGTTTCCTTCGCTGTAATAGCCGTCCCTCGAAGAAACTTTCCAACCTCTCCCAACGCCCGAAACTCTACATCATCCCCAAAGCTCAAAAGCTCCTCACGATAATGCTCATACTGCTTCTTTCTCGCTTCCAGCTCTGCTTCCAGCTCTGCTTCCAGCTCTGCTTCCAGCTGGGTGAAATGATCAAGGATTTTGACAATCTCTTCTTGGATGGCGAGGGGTGGGATGGGGATTTGGAAATTCTCAACCTGTTTTTTTGATACAGCAGGAATCCCGCCTTTTTGTTGTCCCTCTATAAATTTATGTTGATTCTGTTTAAGGAAGTAGTATATGTAATTCCAATCGATGGTTAAGCTGTCTTTAATGCCTATTGAATAACAACTATTTCCTGCCCAATAGTTCACTAATACTTTGTTTACAAAGCCAGCGTTAGCCCCTCTTGCGCTAATAATAATTTTATTACCTGTATTGTTGAAATTACTATAATACCCTGTTTCTGAAGTGCCTCCGTTAAATACAGGATATTTAGCATTATCATCTTGTTTGTTTTTGTGTATGAATTCACCTATCGTAACCTTACTGAACTCTCCCAACGCCCGAAACTCAACCCCCTGCGGACAAAGCTCCGCAATCAATTGCTCTATTTTATTCATGACTCAACTCCTTAACCCCACCATCAACCCCACCATCGTTCAGCAAGATTCTCATCTGACTAATGGCTATTTGGTTGAGTTTTACCAGCCTTTCACTCTGCTCTAAACCATCGTTTATAAACACCGCATTGAGATTTTCAAGATTCGCCAGACAGACCAACTGACTGACATTGGCATAATCTCTGATATTACCCTGCTCCTTGAGGTTCTCTTCACGCCACTGTTTGGCTGTTTTGCCGAATAGCGCCATATTTAAAACATCCGCTTCATTGGCATAGGCAAAAGAGATCTGCTTTTTATTTAAATTTTGCGGAATCAGATTTTGTTTAATCGCATCGGTATGGATGCGGTAGTTTATTTTGGTCAGTTTTCGTTTGATGTTCCAGTCAAGCTCTCTTGTCTGCTGGCTTTTGAGAAATTGAAACTCTTTTATCAGATAAAACTTAAACTCAACAGATACCCAGGATGCAAATTCGAGAGCAATATCAATATGTGCATAGGTGCCTCCGTAGCGTCCCGATTTAGATTGCAGGCCAATAGCATTGGTGCTTGAAATCCATTTCTGAGGAGATAAAACAAAGTGGTTAAACCCCGCTTCATTTCTAAACAGGTCGAATTCGACCTGTTTAAAATCAGGGTTATTTAGTTTTTCCCAAAGCCCAAGTAACTCAATCGTATTTTTGCTTCGCATCCAGTTTTTTATGATATCTCGGGGTGCATCAGGATTTTTGAATTTGGCAATATCCGTTATGCAAATAAAATCCTCTTGCTGAGTTTGAACAAAAGTAACCTCAATGCCTTGAACATTTATTTTTGTGTTTTTCTTGCTCATCACGCCCCCTCAAGGCCTGCCACAATCGCATCAATGGCAGTACACAGGATATTGCCACCAACTGTAGGAATGGTATTACCTTTTCCATACTGGAACTTGTAAACCTCCCCCAACGCCCGAAACTCCACCCCCCGCGGACAAAGCTCCTCAATCAACCCCATTAGATAATTTCCACCACCAGACGCTTTGAGCCGCTCGTCATCCATGGTGAAACCCTTGACGATATACTCTTTTAATCGTTTTGTTGCCCAAATACGAAAATGAGTGCCCCGAATTGAATTAACTCGATAGCCGACGGAAATAATAACGTCAAGATTATAGGTATCCATTTGTCTTTTTTTACCATCTTTAGCAACCTGTGCAATTTTTGCACAGGTTGTTTTTGGCTCCAGTTCGCCTGTTTCATAAATGTTTTTGATATGTTTTACAATCCCGCTGCGGTCGATTCCAAAAAGATCAGCCATTTGATGGGCATCAAGCCATACCGTCTCATTTTCAACCCGTACAGAAATATGTGGGGTTCCATCACCGCTTTCATAAATGATTATTTCACCGTTTGATTCGCTCTTTGTCATTTTTGCCACTCAAGATCGGCCACGATGGCATCTTTGCCTGCGTTTGAGGCGTACATCTGCATCAGGTATTCATAAGCATCACCAAACGCGTCTATGGTGTTGTTGGAAAAGCCCAGTTTCAAGCTGGCAATAGCTGTGAGTAGTTTAACCAGTTGTTTGTTCCGCTTCTCTACGGTAGAGCCTAATTTATTGGAGTTGACATCCAGATCATCAAACAGCCCCTTGAGATCATTTTCACTCTCTGTGCCTTTGGCGGAACTTTCAATATCACGAAATATAGCGGCAAGGGTTTCATTAAGGTTGAAATCGTTTGCAGCATTTTTAGCCACATTGACAAAAAGCTCACTGGGCAGAATATAAAAGCCTTTTTCTTTTACAGTATCAGATCGTCCAAACTCGGCATCACTGTCGGAGAGTTTGGTGTAATCAAAACCTTGTTCAGGCTCATTGGCATTGATGTAATTGGTAAGGTTCTCGCTAATAAAGCGATAAAAAAGCATTCCAAGCACATACTGCTTAAAATCCCAGCCATCGACATTACCACGCAAATCATTGGCAATTTGCCAGATGGTACGGTGCAGTTCTGCTCGTTCTTGTTCTTTACTCACTTATCATCCTTATTATTTTGGTTTTTGTCAATTTTTCTCAACGCTACACTCTGGTGCAGAGTTGGTTGTTTTTTGCAGATAACTAATAGCGTTTTATCAATAGTCCCGTCCTCAAAAAACCACAGCAATCTATTTTTTCCCAATACTTCAGAAAAAATTTAATGCTGATTCTGCAAGGGATTATTGATAAAATGCTGTTGAACAATGCCGCAGGAGATTGCCCACAGCCTTCTTTCCTGCTATGGGTTTAATATCGTGGGTTTGGATTAAATGCAAGGTTTTTTCTGGAAAGATTGTAGATAGAATGGATGCAATATGAGTCAATTTGTTAAACATGGCATTTTTTAATACTTTGTTGTTAAAATGCTGAATTGGTACAAGAATTTATAATTTTGTTGACATCATTCTGGCTCAATTTACTTCCGCGAAGCGGTTTTGTTCAACTTAATTTTTATTAATTATCAAAACTTATTGTTTTGCTTGTGGCCTTCAGGTTCGTGTGACCTTCATGTTACGTGTGACCTTCAGGTTATGTTCAACAGTGTTTATCACCAAAATCAAACAAGATACGAGAATATCCTAAAATAATGCTTGCAAAACCACAAAACATTATTTATGTATAATAGTATTAACATAGCTTAATTATAGCTTACATGTTTTGGGCCTGGTTCTATATTCGGCCACTTGAGGGTGGGGGCTTTCGTTGAGGGTGGGGCGAATACCATGCTCCGGCCAGTTTCTGCCCTTTAGGGTGTGCCGGTTATATCCCGTCTCCCCCTGTTTTTTTTTCAGAAGCCTTAAAATAGTTTAAGCTTCTGTTTAAAGTACCTGAACTATAATGATCTACCACAAGGAGGTTTTAGATGAAATTAAAACAATTGGCAGTAATTCTAATCATGGGTATAGCCTGTACGGTTCTGTTTGCCGGCCCTGGTTTTGCAAAGAAGAAACCCTCTTTGAATACCTGGAAGGCATCCTTTGACCCATCAGGAGCAAAATACAAATGCGTTGTGTCAAATGTCTCCCATCCGGTCATGAAAGGTACCTATGCTGGTTTTGCCATGCGTGATGAACTGTGGAAAAGAACCAATGGACAGATTTACATTGACTTTAAACCATTTTCCATGCTGGGAGGAGAGGTTGAAGTTCTAAATCAGCTCCAGATGGGCGCAATCCAGGGAATGGGGGTAAGTTCTGTTGCGGCAACAAACCTTGGCCCAAGATTTGGCCTTGTGAATCTCCCCTTTCTCATCGACTCCTTTGACAAACTGGATAAATTTGTCAACAGTGGAAAACTGTTTCAACACTATATGATGGCCATGGATCACATTGGCATCCTGGGCCTTGACATAACAGGATACGGCAACTATGGCTGGGCATCCACCAGCCCCATAAAAACCATTAACGATGCAAAAAAGATCAAATTCCGTACAGCAGAGGCTGCTGTTAACCAGATGCTCTATAAGGAGTGGGGCTTCAACCCTGTTGTCATGCCCTGGCCGGATGTTCCTGTGGCACTTAAACAGGGTGTCATTACAGGCCTTGACCATACACCAATTGTTTGCAACATTACAAAAAAATTTGAGGTGGCAAAAAACTTTACATACATTAACTATGCCCAGGGTTTATTTATCTGGATATTTAACAAAGCCTGGTTTAACAGACTCCCTGCTGATCTTCAAACAACCTTTAAAGAGGTTGTTCATGATGTATGTGCAAAGATAAGAGAAGAAACAATACAGCAGGAAGCAGATCAGATTGCCAATGCAACGTCCAAAGGGATTGAATTCTTCAGCCTTTCATATGCTGAAAAATCAATTTTGAAAAAACAGGGTAACAAGGTTCACCAAAAATATGCTGATGAGATCAATCGAAATTACCCGGGAGACAAGTATAAACCTGATAACTTCCTCAAAGAAGTTCAGGAGTATCTTGGCTACAAGTCAACAACCCCTACCCTAAAGGAATAGGGGCTTGAAAAAGCCCCTGCCTAACAGGGTTGCGAACTGCTTGCATAGAGTTTGTGGTTGATTAGACAGCTAAAAGTAGTTTTTTTAGCAGCCGTTTAGAACATATATAGGCTGACCTCGATGCTCCACAAGTCGAATCGTTGAAGGAAA
>JAYEHB010000397.1:0-5918 GCA_034659375.1 Thermodesulfobacteriota bacterium | reverse complement strand
TCTGGATACTTAGTCTGGTAAACTCAAGCTTTTTCAAAACCCGAAGATTTTTCAAAAGCTACTACTCTAAAGGTATTGCAGCTCCTTAACGAAGCCGCTATCCCTTTAGGGTAGCGGTAGTTCACCTATATTCCTCTAAAAGCTCCTGTCTGTACCTTGAGACAAACTGATCAACACCATGACGCCAGCCTGTCATACTGTTAATTTTCTCTCTTTTAAGCCTTCTGTTTTCAAGAATGGAATTACCGGGTCTAAGGGCAGGCGTTGGAAACTCCTCAGTGGTGCATGGAACTACACAATGTTTAACCCCCATTTTTTTTAAAAAATAGGAGGCAAATTCATACCATGAACAATACCCTTCTGATGTAGCATGATAAAGTCCCTGCCCTTTTTCCATGACAAGTTTTTCAATCTGCAGGGCAAGACGCAAGGACCATGTGGGAGAACCAAACTGATCATTAACAACCTTTATCTCTTTTTCAGGATCTGCCAGGGCAAGCCTGAGCATTGTTTTTAAAAAATTTGCACCTGCTGCCCCATAAAGCCATGCAGTTCTTACAATCATGTAGTTCTCTGTATTTAACGCCACTAACTTCTCGCCCTCAAGCTTGGTTTTTCCATAAACAGAGATTGGGGCTGTTTTATCAGCTTCTGTATAGGAAAGAGGAGGACTCTTTTTTCCATCAAAAACATAATCGGTGGAAACATGAATTAAAATAGAACCTGATTCTGAACAGATTTTTGCTAAATTCCCAGGGCCGTTTGCATTGACATTAAATGCAGCATCGTTTTCCGCCTCACATTTATCAACATTTGTATAAGCTGCACAATTTATAACAACATCGGGTGAAAATTTTGCTAATTCTCTTTTGATTGAACCAGAATCTGTTATATCAAGAATTGGAAGATCAAGTGATTCTACAATATTTTTATTTTGAAAAACTCTTTTGCAGTCTCTGCCAAGCTGCCCATCACCACCACATATCATTATTCGCATAATAACTCCATTTAACAATATTCACGGTTCACTGATTTTTTTTTACTATAATATTTTTTTTAAAGTCATACAAGTTTTTTAAAACTTTTTCCCTTTGATCTTATCATTATTTGCTGTATGATTAGGGCTTTGTTCTATATTCGGCCACTTGATGGTGGGGACTTTCGTTATTGTCATTATCTTGACTTTTTTTGGTTAATTATCTTCAAGGCTTGATAACGACACAAATAACAAAAGCCTGACCCCTCCGTTGTTCCTGCAATCAGGATATATGGCCGACGTTAGAACCAAACCCTATGATTACTATGGCAGAATGTTCTGCCATAACAAAGACTGGAACTCTTATAATTACAATGCATTAAACAGAGTTTCATATAAAAATCCCCCTAAAAACTAAGGAGGAATAACATATGCCAAAAACAACCTACTGGGCAGACAATTATGTGGATAAACGCTGCACTGCAAATGAAGCCATCTGCAAGATCAAACCAGGACAGCGTGTATTTATCAGCTCATCCTGTGGTGAACCCCAGCACCTTGTAAAAGAGCTTTCCAAATTATCTGCAAAATTCACAGATCTTGAGATAGTAAGACTGTTAAGCCTTGAAAGTACTCCAATCACATTAATAGCAAATAAATCCCATTCCCAGCAGTTTAATATCAGATCATTTTACTTAGGTTCAGCACAATCGAAACAATTGAAAAAAAACGCCAGATTTCTAACCCCGATAAATCTCTCCCAAATTCCAACCTTATTTAAAACAAAACGTCTGCCCATTCATGTTGCACTGATCCAGGTATCACCACCAGATGATTTTGGATGGATGAGCCTTGGTGTTTCAGTGGACATTACACAATCAGCAGCAGAATCAGCAGACATGGTGATAGCCCAGGTAAACCCATGCATGCCAAGGGTCCTTGGGAGAAGTTTTATACATGTTAACAATGTGGATTTTTTTGTTGAATATGAAGAAGATATTTTAACAAAAAAAGAGATGCCTGACAGTGAGACTGCCAATATTATTGCTCGGCACATATCAAAGATCATCAATGACGGGTCAACAATCCAGACAAGTCTTGGGGCAACAACAAATGCAACTCTTTTATGTCTTTCAAAAAAAAATGATCTGGGAATTCACACCCATTACCTCACAGATGGAATAATGAGACTTGTATCCATGGGGGTTGTTACAAACAGAAAAAAAGGATTTAACAATGATAAACTCGTGGCAAGCAGTGCTGTTGGTTCTTCTCTGTTTTATGACTTTATTGATGACAATCCTTCCATAGAATTTCATCCTTCAGATTATATAAATGATCCACGAATAATTGCCAGGCACAACTCCATGGTCTCCATGAACACTGCCCTGGCAATTGATCTTACAGGCCAGATTGCTGCAGATGCCCTGCTCCGGAACAATTTTTCCGGGGTCAATGGAATGATGGATTTTGTCAAAGGCACATCCATGTCTGAAAATGGTAAATCAATAATCATGCTTACAGCCACATCAGACAAAGGTAAAACAAGCAGAATTATCCCGTTTCTTGACAACACAGCAGTTGTTATTCCAAGGGGTGATGTTCAATACGTGGTAACAGAATACGGCATAGTAAATCTCTTTGGTAAAAACATACAGGAGAGAGCCCTGGCACTCATCAGTATTGCCCATCCTGATTTCCGTGATGAACTTTTTTCAAAGGCAAAAGAACTTGATTTCATTGATAAAAACCGTAAACTCAAGGATGCTATCAAAGGAGTCTACCCCTTAAAACTTGAAGAGACAGTGCAGTTAAATGGCCAGACTGTGACATTAAGACCTGCCAAACCTGTTGATGAACGATGTATTCAGGAACATTACTACACCATGAACCGAAAAGACGTCATATCAAGATTTTTCCATGAAAAAACAAGCTTTGTCCATGACCAGATAGATTCAACCTTTGAAATAGATTATATAAACGACCTCACAATTGTTGCAGTTGTTGGAGAACTTGGATTTGAGAAAATTATTGCAGTGGGAGAATATCTGCGCAATCCTGTTGTAAATATGGCTGAAATTGCATTTTCTGTCTCCTGGGAGTGGCAGGGATTTGGAATAGCGAATTTATTGGAAAAAAAGCTGGCTGAAGCTGCTGACAGCAACGGTATTAAAGGGTTGATAGCATACACATCTCCACAAAACAAGGGAATGATCAGACTTTTCAAGAAACTTCCATACAAGGTAAGGTCAGAATATGAAGATGATATGCTGGTCTTAAACTGCCTTTTTTCAGAACCGGTCAGCGGTTAGCACAGCCACTGATTCAATATGAAATGTATGGGGAAACATATCAATCGGCTGAACTTCCCTGGTCGTGTATTTTGATTTCAGCATCCCAAGATCCCTTGCAAGGGTTGCGGGATTACATGAGACATAGACAATTTTTTCAGGACGTATATTGATCACCTGCTCAACCACATCCTTGTGCATGCCGACCCTGGGAGGATCAATTATCATTACATCACACTGTTTACCGAGATCGGGAAGAACATCCTTGATATCACCTGTATAAAAAGTACAGTTCTTAATATTATTAAGCCTGGCATTTTTAACAGCATCCTTTACAGCACTTTCCACGATTTCAATACCCACAACCCTGTCAGCATCTTTAGAGAGCCAGATGGGAATAGTTCCGGTACCTGAATAGAGATCTATCACCTTTTCAGAGCCTGAAAGATCAGCATAATGGGAGACAAGAGAATAGAGCTGTTCAGCACTTCTTGTGTTTGTCTGGAAAAATGAATTGGCAGATATCTCAAAAATATACTCTCCAAGCTTCTCTTGAATGAAACTCTTTCCTGCCAGCAGTTTTTCATTCTCACCAGTTGCAACCCCTGATTTGCTGGCTGTAATATTATTTACCACAGAACTGATTTCAGAATATTTTTCCATGAGCATTTCAGTCATGGGGACAAGGACTGCATTATTTTCCTCTTTTGTTACAATATTCACCATCCAGGTATTAAAAGCAACAGAATGTTTTAACATCAAAAAACGCCAGAAGCCTTCATGGCTGTTGAGTCCATAGGCAGGCAGTCCTGATTTTTTAATAAACTGCCGTACATCATCAAGGATTTTATTTCCAGGAAAGGGCAGTATATGACACTCTTTAATATCAATAACCCAGTCAAAAGTGCCTGGAACATGAAGGCCTATTCCAAAATCTTTTATTATATCAGGGTTTTCAAACTCTTCAGGCATTAGCCAGCGTCTGTCACTGCAGGAGAACTCCATTTTGTTCCTGAACTGAAAAATTTTTTCAGAAGGAAGGACATCCTTTACAGAGATATCCTTTAATAGAGCTATATGTTCCAGAGACTCCACAACATGTCGTTTTTTATATTCCAGCTGGATTTCATAGGGAAGTTCCTGCCATCTGCATCCCCCGCAATAATCAACATATTGGCATGGAGCCTTTTGTCTAAGTTTCGAAGGCTCTGTAATACTGACCACCCTGCCCTCGGCAAAATTT
Source organism: Thermodesulfobacteriota bacterium (assembly GCA_034659375.1). Classification (GTDB taxonomy): domain Bacteria; phylum Desulfobacterota; class Desulfobacteria; order Desulfobacterales; family Desulfobacteraceae; genus DATFJZ01. The sequence goes on along the minus strand of JAYEHB010000397.1, from coordinate 1,408 downwards.
TCCTTTTTTTTAATAATTTTTACAACTGCTTTGTCTCCAGGCAGAACTCTGTCAACAAATATCGGGAATCCATCCGGTTTTGCAAGCCCTTTACCTCCAAATGCCAGATCAACTATCTCCAGATCATATGTTTTTCTCTTTTTGATATTCATTTTTTCTCTTTTTCCATAAAACTTTGCATAACTGCCACGGGCAGACCCGGCCATTTTCTACAACAATCTGGTCACCTCGGCTTGCCCACAACAGATTCCCCCAGAGAACCACAGATAACCACAGATACCCCCAGAGAATAAACCCTGAAAATCTGCGTCCATCTGCGTTATCTGCGGATAATTTAAAATATCCTGATTGCAGAAACAACCTGCCTCCACACTCAAGCGGCCGGATATAGAATCAAGCCCGAAAAATTATTTAATTTAGTGTTGTCATATTATCTTTTTTGTGTAATAAAAACAAGTATGAAAACAAATTCCATAAAGACAGAATTTAAATCTGAAAATAAAATTTTAAAAGGAATTCTACACCTTCCTCAATCTGAAAACCCGCCTCTTGTAATAGGTTCCCATGGACTTGAAGGGTCAAAGGATTCAGCCAAACAGACTGCCTTGGCAAAACTTTTACCTGGTGCTGGTATTGCCTTTTTCAGATTTGACCACAGGGGATGTGGAGAGAGTGATGGTAATTTCGAAATAGATACATCCCTTGACACAAGATCCACTGATATGATCAACGGCTTAAATCACGCTTTATCCCTTAACCACACAAGCCGGAGGTTTGCCCTTTTTGGAAGCAGCCTTGGCGGAGCCACATGCATTGAGACCTGGGGCAGGCTGGCATTAAAAAACATTACGCCTTTGGGAATGGTTATATGTGCAGCTCCTGTAAAAAGCATAACCATTGAAAAAATACCCCTTAACGGCAATGCACACCGCCCTGCCCTGCCTTTGAGCTTTTTTAGAGACAACCTTCTCTTTGATATCAGTGCTAAAACAGCATCCATTAACAATATCCTGATATTCCATGGCGATAATGATAAAACTGTACCAGTTGAAAATGGATATAATATTTACAATAATGCAAAAACTCCCAAAAAGCTGATCATTCAGAAAAATGGTGACCATCAGATGTCTAATGATAAAGACCAGCAGGACTTTAACAGAGAAGCTCCTGCCTGGTTTAAAAAATGTTTTTTGTAATCAACAGGGCAACCACAGGGGGGTTGCCCCTACTTTATGACCTTAATTTTGGTTTTATGCACCATTTTGGTTACACTCAAATCATTTTCATGGAATTGTGGAAATTGTAGGGGCGAACGTAGGGGCGAACGTAGGGGCGAACGGCCGTTCGCCCGTACAATCATCGCCCGTACAATCATCGCCTGTGCGGATATTTGGTGAAATTGTGGGTG
>JAYEHB010000396.1:0-5920 GCA_034659375.1 Thermodesulfobacteriota bacterium | reverse complement strand
TTATAGGCTGCGGTTTGCGCATGATTTACTGCAACGGGAAACAAGCCATGAATTTTCCTTTCCCCGGAAACAAGTTCAACTGTTTCTGCAACATCCCCGCATGCATAGATATAAGGATATTTTGTCTGAAGGTAATCATTTACAATAATTCCTGTGTCGTATTTAATATCTGTATTCTTAATAAGATCAATGCTGGGTTTGACACCTGTCGCCGCAATATAAATATCTGCCTTTAATTCCCTGCCATCTGTAGTTACAAGGCCTTCAACAAATTCTTCTCCGATAAACTCATTTCCTTCAGTATTCAGCATTACATCAACACCCTGGGATAGAAGATCCTTTTCAACATATTCAGCAGTTTCGGTATCTATAAGACGGGGCATTATCCAACCCCTTCTGTTGAGTACACAAGATTTAATTCCGATCTTTGCAAGGGATAAAGCAATTTCAACACCGATAAATCCCCCTCCGACAATTATGGCGGTTTTCTCTTTTTTTCCTTGTGCCATTCTCTTTATTTTATCTGTCCCGACAAATGTTTTAAAATCAGTAATACCTTTTTTATCCGAACCTTTAACCGGTGCATATAATGAGGTCCCCGTAGCTATAACGAGATAATCAAATTTAATAATCTTATTATTTTCGGTTTTCAGCTCTTTTTCTTCAGGCATTATTTGAGCTATCTTTTCACCAAATTTACAATTTACATTATATTTTTCGCAAAAGTCCTTACCTTCCCAGAATAAAACCTCTTCATTTCCTGTGATAAGATATTCGCCAAGGGACGGCGGTGAATATGGAGTGATGTTTTCAGCGGAAAACATTGTAATATTGTCATCAAAACCATTATTTCTTAATGTTTTTACAACATTTACACCTGCCGGTCCCATTCCTATTATTGCTACTTTCATGATTTGCTCCTATCCTTAGGCACAACATCAAATTAAAATCATCCATTGCAGAATTGAGCAATAACAGGTATGCATAGCAAGTGCAAACGATGTGCCTTTCCATTGGGCGATTTATTTATGTCTTTGTGCCTTATTACCCAGGTTATCCGGTTCAAGGTTCAGGGTTCAAAGGTTGAGGGATTACCAAAAAAAGATAACCCTGAACGGTGAACCTGCTAACGTTTACTTATTTTATATTCCCAAATTCTTCCTCTTTTTTTCTATATGATCAGATATCAAATTTGCAGCAGCAACCGGATCTGGTTCAACAGCAAAAGTTGCACCAACAACATTCTCTAAACCTTGTGTAACCAGGTTTATAACATTGCTGCTTCCAAATATCTTAGGCGGTATTCCAAGAACAGTAAATACTCCTGAAGCTACAAAATATGAGCCTATTGATACTGCTTTTTGCGAATACCATTCTGGAGCAGCCCCAGCCATGGGAAGCTGATCAATACCAACTCCCAAAGCTTTTCCCAATGCTGCTCCCAGGACAAGAATCCTGGAACAGTCAACACATGAACCCATATGAAGAACCGGAGGAATGCCTAAGCTTTTGCAAACCTCTTTCAACCCATCTCCAGCCAATTCCGCTGCTTTGGGCAATAGTAATCCTTCTTTCCCTGAAGCAATAGCTGCACATCCTGTTTCAACAACAAGAATGTCTTTTTTGATTAATTCTTTGGCAAGCTGAATATGACCGTAATCATGTTTAATCTTGGGATTATTGCATCCTACAATTCCTACCGCTCCCCTGATTTTTCCTGCTGCTATTGCATCCACAAGCGGTTTGGGAGTACCTCCCAATGCCTTGACTATAGCCTCCACAGAAAATCCCGCCATCATTTTCATTGGTTTTTCCGGAATTTTAACCCTGTCAGGGTTTCTGTATGGAAAATTCTCAATAGCCATTTTTATAATTTGCTTAGCGGTTTCAAATGCAGTCTCAGGATGAAATTCCAGATGAACTGCACCAGGCACTTTTGACTTTTCGCTTGTGGAAACGACTTTTGAATGAAAGCAGGCAGCTGTCTGTGCAATAGAAGGAAAGATACACTGATAATCGATAATCATAACTTCGACGGCTCCGGTAGCCAGAATTAATTCCTGGTTCAACATATTTCCTGCCACAGGAATACCTTTTCTCATTAGAAGTTCGTTGCCTGTACAGCACATTCCGGCAAGGTTAATTCCTTTAGCGCCAGTTTTTTCAGCCAGTTTTTTCATTTCAGGATCTTCTGCAGCCACAACCACCATTTCAGACAGAATAGGATTATGCCCATGGAGAATAACGTTTACCATATCTTCCTTTAAAACTCCCATATTAGCTTGAGTTTCTTTAATTTCAGGCGTACCAAAAAGGATATCAGAAGCTTCTGTTGCCATCATTGAACCGCCCCAGCCATCTGACAGAGAAGTCCTTAATCCATGAAGAAGAATATTGACATAATCCGCACCAACACCCATATGTATACGATGCATTGCTTCAACAATTTCCCTGTCAACACTTCTTGGATATATACCGGCTGTTTTCCAGATTTTTTTGGTCTGTTCCGGTGCTCTTTCAACGAATTGTATACTGTTTTTTATTGTGCCGAATTCTTCCAGTAAGGCAAGAGCAACATCCTTTGCAATTTTATTTTTGTCTCTTTTGTTTGTTTCTATTCCCAATTCAGCAGCAATCGTGTTTAACTTCTCCGTATCTGTAATATTATATCCTTGAGCTTTCCCGGCAGCGGTTTCATATAAAGTCTCAACTACTTCACGACCATGGTCTGAATGGGCAGCAGCTCCTACAGCAAGGTCATCTAAAAAATTTCTGGCAACAATAAGATCAGCATCTGCTCCGCAAACGCCTCTTTCAGGACCGTCTTCAAAAGGATCTATTCTACACGGCCCCATGGTGCATCGGTTACAACATTCCCCTAATTCACCAAACCCGCATTGTGGCTGCTGCTTTTCAAGCCTGTCCCATACAGTTTCAATTCCCTTCTTCAAAGTAATTTCTAAAGCAGATTTTGCTGACTCATCAGTTGTTCTTTCTTTAACAATTTTTTTTATTTTATCAGAATCATATCTTGTATTATCCATTATTTCTCTCCTTAATTTGATGAGGGCATCGGCCCTAATTGAGCAAGCTTTTCTTTTATACTTTGAAATATTCTTATGTTCTCCGGTACTTCGGATGGTTCTATTCCTTTAATATCTTTTGTTATTTCCATAACAATATCTTGCTTTTTGCTACTTATAATTTCATTAATATTCCCAAAGATAAGAGCCCCTGTTTTACATGCTTCAGCACAGGCCGGTTCTCTTCCGTCTTTCCGGCGCTCAATACAATCATCACATTTATATGAGATAAGCGTGTTTACAGCAGGAGTCCGGTGAAAAGTAATTGCACTGAATGGGCATACCATGGCACACATTCCACAGGATATACAACTGGTCTCTTTTACAATAACAGAACCTGATTCTTCATCTCTATAGATTGCTCCTGTGGGGCATATTTGCTGACAGGGGGCAGGGTCACAATGCCGGCAGCGATTGGGAAATTTCATAAAATCTATTCCCAAACCAACGCTTATTCCAGGTTGAGGCTGTGGATCATCATTTAAAATAGAGAGCAAATCTTTATTGTTAGAATGCTCTTTTGCACAAGCAATCTCACAATGCCTGCAACCTATACATTTTTCAACATTTACAAAAACGGTTTTCATAAAAACCTCCTTTCAATGTTCCAAAAAAAACAAAAGTCCCGATTTTTCCATAAAAGCCAGGACTTCTTATAGTGTCTGATTTTTTTGTGTATCAGCATTGTCTTGATATTCATTTTAAACCTGTAACTTTCAAATTGTAATTAATTTTAACAATATTACAAAATTATATGATATTGCAAACAAAAAAATAACTGACTATATAAAAATCTTACAATCATTTGATCTTACAAATGCTGTTTTCTACTATACTGTTTATTAATTTTAATCAGAATTTACTTGACAAAAAGAAAGTGCGTATCATATAGTCAAATGTATTTTTGATTTTTATGTAAAAAACGGGCTCAGCAATTTTGATGCACTTCCAACGTGGAAGCTGAGTGGCCTGCATAATATTCAGCGTAAAACTCCCCAGAACGAAAAATGCAACAATTGTCATGGTAATAGTTTGCTTTTTTTAAACAAAAACGATATGGGAGATGGGAGATAAAGGCTAATTCAAGAGTCATTGTTCCTGAAATAAAAAATTCAAAACCAGTAAAGGAGGCGGAACAATAAAATCACTGAGAGGTTAAAAATTTGATCCTCAACGACTGGGTGATCAGTTTTAATTTTTATAAATTCATTACTTATAAGGAGTTAAAAAATGAAGATTATCAACAAAACACTTTTCATCTCACTGGCATTAGTATTCCTTCTCTCTTCTTTTGCATTTGCTGGGTACAGCTACAAAGCTAAAAAGGATCATCTTGGCGGTGACATTACACCTGCTGAAGCCTTTACAATGGTTAAAAAAAATTCTCAAAATACGTTTCTTGTTGATTGCAGAACCATGCCGGAATACCAATTCGTAGGACATGCCAAGGGTGCATATAATGTCCCGCTGCAATTTTTTTCCACAAAAAAAATTGGAAAAAAAGGATATGTAAATGTGAATAATCCAAATTTTGGCAAAGATCTTCTTGCCAGGTTTAATCCAGAAACTGACACTCTGATAATTTTTTGCCGGAGCGGAGGCAGAAGTTGTGGTGCTTGCAATGAGGCTGTTAAGGCTGGTTTTTCAGATAAAAAAGTATTTAATATAATGGGTGGTTTTGAAGGCGGCAAGAATAAAAATAAAAATAGTGCTTTTTATGGACAGCGTTGGTCAGGCGGTTGGCGTATTGAGGGTCTGCCATGGACATACAAAATGGACAAAAAGCTTATGTATAGATAAATCTGAATCATTCCTGCTAAATCCGTTCCTGCATTAAAGAGTGTTGAAATATTTTGATCTGAATAGTAGTATGGAGCCTTGGGAAGAGCTTGGTAAAAGTTTTTCTAAAGAGTTTAAACAGAACTCTGATCTAAAAGAGAGTCAGCCTTTAGGAATTAGTCCGAAATAACATACCCATTTAAAAAATGGAGAACACTGTCCTTCAACGGTAGCTTATTCTGAAAAGGGCAAGTTATTTAAGACTGGTTCCTTAGCAGGAGAGATCAGGATTCTTAAAAAGGCTGACTCTCTAACAGATTTGTTTCAGAACAGAAAATTTTCCATTGAAAGACTATTCCCTTTTTTTTAGATGATGCCTGTTTTTATATTTTTTTAAAACAGACCTTTTCAAACCCTAAAGCCACCACAACAAATTTCTGCAGCCTTAAATTTCCATACCTCTGTTCAAGTTTTTTTCCATACTCTTTCACCTGGTCTGTACCATTTTTTATCTGATTTGCAATTGCAGGAAGTTGTGTTAGTTCGTCGAAAGAGAGCTTTTGTGCCTTGTCAGCGCTTATTTTGGCATCTTTTAGCTTTACAAATTTAAACTCAATTAAAACATCAAAGACTTTACCATATCTTTTGTCGGGTCTGATGATCATGGTTAGATCAGCATACGTGCGGTTAATTTCAGCTTCAGAATCCATGATATAGATAATATCATTGTAAAGCAGGGTTAAAAATGCAGTCTTTAATGTCAGCTCGTTTGCCCATCTGTAGTCTCTGTTATTAAAAACTTTGAAATATCTCTCTTCCATGAATCTGCACAAAGGAGCCATATCTCCTTTTTGATAGACCAGTTCTCCAGCGTCTCTGCCGTCATCCCTGTCATAGGGGTCAGGCAGAAGCATCTTTTGAATCCGTTCAACATAAAGGCTTTTCATAACAAGGTTGGGTACCTTTAAAATTATCTTTAAATTTTCTGTATCACCTGCAATGGTCAGAACTCCAAAATAATAGAGAAAAGAGACCATAAAAATATTGTTCCTGGACTT
>JAYEHB010000395.1:0-5920 GCA_034659375.1 Thermodesulfobacteriota bacterium | reverse complement strand
CCGGCCGTTCGCCCGTACTGGCATCAATGGTTAGCTTTTTTAAAATTTGGTTTTATGCACCATTTTGGTTACACTCTAATGATACCTTAAAAGAGTACTGTTTTTATGAATGAACTATTTGATCAAAAAAGTAAAGTTATCAAAACGGATAACAGCTACAATGCTGAATCCATAGAGGTTTTAAAGGGACTTGATCCTGTAAAACGAAGACCTGGAATGTACACTGACACGTCAAGTCCTGACCACCTTGCCCATGAGGTCATTGACAACAGCGTTGATGAAGCCATTGCAGGATATGCCGACAGAATCGATGTAATTCTCTTTCCTGATAATTCCCTTGAAGTGAAAGACAATGGCAGGGGTATGCCTGTGGACATACACCCCGTTGAAAAAATCTCAGGTGTGGAGCTTATTATGACAAAACTCCATGCCGGGGCCAAATTTTCAAACAAGGATTATAATTTTTCCGGGGGACTCCACGGGGTTGGTGTATCTGTTGTCAATGCCCTTTCATCATATCTTGAAATAAATATCAAAAGAAACAATGCTGTTCACAGAATCACTTTTAAACATGGAATCAAAGAGAATGATCTTGAAATAGTAAAACAGAAAAATTCAAAAAAAACAGGCACCTGTCTCAGATTTCATCCTGCAGAATCATATTTTGACACACCATCATTTTCCAAAAAAAATATAAAGCACACCCTGAAGGCAAAGGCCGTACTATGCCCAGGGCTTTTAATCACTTTTCTTGACAAGGCAGCCAATGAAAAAGAGGAATGGAAATATGAATACGGATTAAGGGATTATCTTTTAGAATCCCTTAAAGAGAGTGATACTCTTTTTGATGCTCCTTTTACCGGGGATTACAAAAATGATGAAGCAACTGTGTCATGGGCCTGCGACTGGACAGAATTGAAAAGTGAAAACAGACGTGAAAGCTATATAAACCTTATATCAACCCCGCTTGGAGGCACCCATGTCAATGGATTCAGGTCTGGACTCCTGGATTCTGTAAGGGAGTTTTGCAAATTCAGGGATCTTCTTCCAAAAGGGGTAAACCTGGCGCCTGAAGATATCTGGGAAAACATTGCGTTTGTTCTTTCCGTAAAACTTAATGATGCACAGTTTTCAGGCCAGACAAAAGAGAGACTCTCCTCCCGCCACTGCACAGCAATTGTTAATTCTGCAGTTAAAGATTCATTCAGTCTGTGGCTCAACCAGAATATAGAGGCAGGAGAAAAACTTGCAGCCCTTGCTGTGGAAAATGCCAGGATCAGAATAAAAAAATCAAGAAAAGTTACAAGAAAAAGGATCACAAGCGGCCCTACCCTGCCAGGCAAACTCTCTGACTGTACAAGCAGTGACCCTGAAAAAAGTGAACTTTTTCTTGTGGAGGGTGATTCTGCAGGTGGTTCTGCAAAACAGGCAAGGGACAGAAGGTTTCAGGCTATTATGCCTTTGCGTGGAAAGATCCTCAACACCTGGGAGACAGACTCTTCCCAGATCCTTGGCTCAAAAGAGGTCCATGACATATCTGTGGCAATGGGAACAGAGCCTGACTCCGATGATATCTCAAAACTAAGATATAATAAAATATGTATTCTTGCAGATGCAGACTCTGACGGACTGCACATTTCAACTCTTCTATGTGCTCTTTTTTTCAGACACTTTCCCCAGCTTGTAAAAAACGGGAACATATTTATTGCCATGCCGCCGCTTTTCCGCATTGATGTGGGAAAAGAGGTCTTTTATGCCCTGGATGATGATGAACTTAAAGCTACTTTACAAAAAATCAACAGAAGAAAAAAACACGGAAAAATCAATGTTCAGAGATTTAAAGGGCTTGGAGAGATGAATCCTGTTCAACTGAGGGAAACCACAATTGCCCCGGACACAAGAAGACTTGTTCAGCTTGTAATTGACCATGATAATGAAGATGCAGAAAAAAAGGTGTTTGAAACCATGGATATGCTTTTGGGCAAAAAAAGAGCTGCTGACAGGCGCAGATGGATTGAAGCAAAAGGCGATATCAAGGAGATTGAATAATTGACTACTTGTAATTCACCGAGTTGTAAGCGTTTACAGGGTGCTGCAGATGCAAGGCGGCTGGTACGCAGACGTACTAATGTACTTCAAGTACCAGCCAACGCAGCAGGTGCAGTGCCCTGTGAACGCTTACAGATTAAGGAGATTGAATAATGGGGAACACCTCTCCGGCAAGTCTTGAGGGTTTTGAAACCTTGCCCTTTGAAAATTTTGCTGAAAAAGCATACCTGAACTATTCCATGTATGTAATTTTAGACAGGGCACTACCCTATATTGGAGACGGTTTAAAACCGGTTCAGCGCAGAATTGTATACGCCATGAGCAAGCTTGGCCTTTCTGCTGCTGCAAAATACAAAAAATCAGCAAGAACTGTGGGCGATGTTTTAGGAAAATTTCACCCCCATGGAGACTCAGCGTGTTATGAAGCCATGGTCCTTCTTGCCCAGCCATTTTCGTGCAGATATCCTCTTTTGGACGGCCAGGGAAACTGGGGGGCACCCGATAACCCAAAATCATTTGCTGCCATGAGATACACAGAATCAAGACTCTCAAAATATGCTGAAATTCTTCTATCTGAAATTGATCTTGGAGCAACTGCCTGGAAACCCAATTTCGATGGAACACTTCAGGAGCCAACCCTGCTTCCTGCAAGGCTTCCCAATATTCTTTTAAATGGAACTACAGGAATTGCTGTTGGAATGGCAACAGATATTCCGCCCCATAACCTTACTGAAATTGCAAAGGCCTGCATATATATTCTGGAAAATCCAGATGCAGATATTGACAAAATTGTTCAGATAGTCAAAGGCCCTGATTACCCGACCGAGGCTGAAATAATAACACCTGTTTCAGATATAAAAGCCATTTACGCCACAGGCAGCGGCAATATAAAGATGAGGGCAATATTTCATGTGGATCATGGAGATATTGTTATCACTGCCCTGCCCCACCATACTTCAGGAGAAAAAATTTTAGAGCAGATTGCAGCCCAGATGATTGCAAAAAAACTTCCCATGGTAAATGACCTCAGGGACGAATCAGACCATGAAGACCCAACACGTCTTGTCATTGTTCCCAAAAACAGCACAACAGACACTGATCTGCTCATGGCACATCTTTTTGCAACAACTGATCTGGAACGTTCATTTCGGGTTAACATGAACATGATAGGTGTAAACGGCAGACCTGAGGTAAAAAATCTTTTAACAATTTTATCAGAATGGCTTGAGTTCAGGATTGACACTGTTACAAAAAGAATTGAACACCGCCTGAACAAGGTCAAAGATCGTCTTCACATTCTTGAGGGCTTGCTTATTGCCTTTCTCAATATTGATGAAATAATTGAGATCATACGCAGCAGTGATGAGCCTGCAGATGATCTTATTGAAAAATTTGATTTAACTGTGATCCAGGCTGAATCCATACTTGAAATCAAACTTCGTCATCTTGCAAAACTTGAAGAGATAAAAATCAAGGGTGAAAAAGATAAACTTGATAAGGAACGGAAAAACTTAGAAAAAATACTTGGTTCAAAAAAGCGTTTAAGGAATCTCATTAAAAAAGAGATAAAAGATGATATAAAAAAATATGGTGACAAACGGCGTTCTCCCATAAAAGAGAGAAAAGAGGCAGAGGCGTTTTCAGAAGAAGAAATTATAGTGGCTGAACCTGTCACTGTGGTTCTCTCTGAAAACGGATGGATACGTTCTGCAAAAGGTCATGAATTTGACCCTGACAAGATAAAATTCAAATCAGGGGATACCCTTCTCTCCCATGCCAGAACAATGAGCAACAGGCCAACAGTATTTATTGATTCCACAGGCAGAAGCTACTCTGTTCCTACACATACTTTTCCTTCGGCCCGGGGTCTTGGAGAACCGCTCACAGGAAGGCTGGCACTTCCACCTGATTCATCTATCAAAACCATGCTCACAGGGGATGATAACGATCTGTTTCTTTTTTTTACAGACACAGGCTTTGGATTTATCACCAAATTTTCTAACCTTACTGCAAAAAACAAAAATGGAAAGGCTGTATTAAACCTTTCAGGCCTTGCCAATATCATGGAGCCTGCACCTGTTAAAAATCCTGACACAGATATTATAGCAGCAATAACAACCTCGGGGCGTATGCTTATATTTCCGGTAAAAGAGATGCCTGAACTTGAAAAGGGTAAGGGCAATAAAATAATAGGAATTCCCCGGGATCAGCTTATGGTTCCAGGAGCAGAAAGAGTTAAATTTCTAAAAGTATTGCCTTGTGAATCAAAAATTGTTATATATTCAGGCAAACATCTTTTAAATTTAAAACACGGCAATCAGGAAAATTACAGATCAAAGCGTGGTTTAAGAGGGAAAAAACTTCCAAGAGGCTATCAGAATGTAAGCCGCATTGAAATCATTTAAAAGCCATCAGGCATATTTTATGAAAAAATTTATTAAAAACCATTGTATAGCTATTTTTTTTATTATCAGCTCTGTTTTTCTTATTACAATTTGTCTGTATCTTGAAAAACATTTTTCACAAATACTGCCCGGCACCAGCCTTGAACAGATAAAAAAAAGCGGAAAAATTCGTCTTATAACAGATAATAATGCCACTTCATATTATATCTACCAGGATAGGCCCATGGGATTTGAATATGACATGGCAAAAGAATTTGCCAAATTTCTCCATGTTGACTTAGAAGTTGTCACACCGGGATGGAGCAACATATTCTCCTCTCTTGAGCAGGATAAAGGTGACTTTATTGCATCATCCCTTACCATAACAGAAGAGAGGGAAAAAATCATAAATTTTTCCCAACCCTATACAGATGTTCAACAGAAACTGATTCATCACAAACTAATATTTGGTATAAAAAAAATTAAAGAGCTGGCAGGAAAAAAAATCCATGTGAGAAAAGGAACATCATACCATGCACGGCTCGAAGAGATTAAACAAAGCGGCATTGACTTTGAGATAATGCTTTATGACAACATCCCCACAGAAGAGCTCATACGCATGGTTGCAGAGAGAGAGATTAAATACACAGTGGCAGATTCCAATATTGCCCTCTTAAACCGCAGGTATTATCCCGATATTAGTATTGGACTGCCTCTCCAGGAAAAGGAATCCCTGGGATGGGCGGTTAGAAAAGAAAATTTAAGTCTTTTAAAAAAAATTAACGAGTTTCTTCAAACAGCCGAGGATCAAGGTCTCTTTGGAAAAATTTATGAAAAATATTACGGAGATATTGATATCTTTGATTATTTTGATCTGAAAAAATTTCATGAAAGAATTAAGACAAGGCTTCCCAAATATAAAGAGACCATTATAAAAGAATCAAATAAATTTGATTTTGACTGGCGAATGATTGCTGCTGTTATCTATCAGGAGTCCCATTACAATCCCAAGGCAAAAAGCCGTACAGGTGTAAGAGGGCTTATGCAGGTAACCCTTACCACTGCCATGGAAATGGGCATAAAAAACAGGCTTGACCCGCACCAGAGCATCAAAGCGGGTATAAAATATCTTAATAAAATGTATAAAAGATTTGATAAAATTGAGGATAATGAACAGAGACTTCTTTTTGCCATGGCAAGCTACAACGTAGGCTACGGCCATGTAAGAGATGCCCAGGCTCTTGCTCTTGACCAGGGCATGGAAAAAGATCAATGGTCTTCCTTAAAAATAACACTTCCTCTTCTTACAAAACGCAAATATTATAAAAACACCAGGTACGGTTATGCCAGGGGAAGAGAGCCTGTCAAATATGTAGAAAGAATACTTAGATATTATGACATATTAAAACAGAAAACCCAGGTCTTGTGAATTGTGAATTGAATTATGAATTATGAATTGTGAATTATGAATTGTGAATTGTGAATTG
>JAYEHB010000394.1:0-5923 GCA_034659375.1 Thermodesulfobacteriota bacterium | reverse complement strand
GAGGGCAGTGTATTCGCCTATACTGTGACCAATGAAAAAATCGGGGTTAAACCCCTGGGAGTTAAGCTTGTCAAAAAGAGCAGCAGAGGCGAGAAATACTGCGGGCTGTGTATTTTCTGTCAGATTCAGCCTTTGGTCCTCTTTAAACATAATATCAAGTAAAGAATATCCCCTTGCTTTAACAAATACTTCTTCACCTCTTTCCATTGTATTTCTGATATCAGGATCTCTTTCAAAAAGTTCCTTCATCATGCCTGCTCTCTGGGCACCCTGGCCTGAAAGCAGTGCAACCATCCTCTGTTTGTTCCCTTTACTGTCAGCTGAATATGGGTTGCTTCCATGGGAGTAATCTATTGTCATATCTTTTTTGTATGCCTTGTGGGTTTTATCTGTTTCCTGGTTTAAATCTATTACAGTCGAAGATACTGCCATGGAATCTGCAGCATAATGGGGAGTTACAGAATATTCCTGTTCTTGTTTTTGTTGATCTTTCCGGCTTTTTATCTCAATTATATCTTCAAATCCTGGCTCCTGCACACTTTCATCTGCATTCTGCATCCTTACAAGATTTGCCGGCAGGGTTGATATGATCATGTGGCTGTGGTTGCCCCCGATTCCGTTGACATTGGTTGCAAGTCTTAATGGTTTTACAGGTGAACCCCAAGCGTCGCAATCCATTGTAACAAGCTCTTTTGCAGGTTTCAGCACTGTGCTGTTTTTTATGGTTGAGTGCTCTTCAGAATAGTTGAAATCAGGGAGCAGTTTTCTTTTTTTGTTCATGAGCATAACCTTGGCAAGGGCCACTGCCGGGTTGGCTGCCTTAAAATATCCAAACTGGGGTTTAACATTGCCGCAGGAGATTGTATGGTCAGCATGGTCAAAAGATTTTTCAACAACCTGTTTTTCAATCATATCCCCAAGAAAATTGGAAAATGCAAAAAGATCAATATGGCTGAGCTCTTCTTTTTTTATGCCGCTTTTTTGATAACAGTCGTTGATTGTGGAGACAAAGGTCTGTTCAGAAGGAGCCAGCAGATGGTCAGGAGCGCTTGACTTGATGCATGTCTGGTTGATCTCCCCAAGGATCTCCATATTATTTTCTATAGCTTTTCTGTATGTGGTGACCACATGGATGGCAGCACCCTCTCCCATGACATAACCGTCAGCCCTTGAATCAAAATAGTTGCAGTCTCCTTTGGATAAAAGTCCCAGTCGCTTAAATGCCATTAAAACAGCAGGGAAGAGGTTGGCATCCACGCCTCCTGCCAGAACAAAGTCAAGATTTTTGAAAGCAACGCTTCTTGCTGCGTTTCGTATGGCAACAACAGCTGAGGCACATGATGCGTCCACAACATAGTTTGCCCCGTTTAACCCAAAATGGTTGGCAATTCTTCCTGATATGATATTGGAGAGAAGGCCTGGAGTTGTATCTTCATTGTTTTCAGGGATTCTTTCTCTGATCTGCTCCACAAGTTTTTCAGCAATGGATCTGCTCTTGTCAGATGAAACAGCATCACTGTTTTGGATGATCTTCCCAATAAGCTCTTTTCTCACCCTTAAAATATTTTTTGTCTGTCTTTCTCCGGGAATTGTTCCAAGGATAACGCCTATTTTGTTCCCTTTTTTAAGATGCTCTCCAAGTCCAGCGGATGTAATGGCTTCATCGGCAGCTTCAAGACCGTAAAGCTGACCCTTTTCAATGGATCGAGTAGTCTTGGGAGGCATTCTGTATTTTGCATTGTTGAATTTAAAATCATGAATAACCCCTGCCTTAACCATGGGCAGGTGGTAAATAGACTTTTCATCAAACTTTGCGTAGGCTTTGTTGGAAAAGATATCTTCAGGAATATCTGTGAGCTGTTTTTCTCCTGATTCAAGTTTTTCCCAGAAGGAATCAACGTTTCTGGCACCTGGAAGAAAAACCCCAAGACCTGCTATTACTATTCTGTCATCATTAAAATCATAATCAGGATTTTCAAAGATCGATCTTTTCACCAATGTGTAATCATTTCTAAACTCTTCAATCACAATGTGATAGTTGATTCCTCCAAATCCATAGGAGCTTATAGCTGCCTTTCTTGTTTTGTCTTCAGGCTCTTCCCATTTTTCCTGTTCAGTTACTATGTAAAGCTGCGAATCATCAATATTGTGATTTTTTGAGAGTTTTTTAAAATTGGCACTGGGAGGAATTATACCTTTTTTCACGGCAAGAAGTGCTTTTAAAAGTCCTGCAGCACCGGCAGAACCAAGCAGATGCCCAATCTGGGACTTTACAGAGCTAATCCCTGTTTTTGCATCTTTGTAAAATTCCTTTAATGTCTCAAGTTCTGCCTGGTCTCCCATTATTGTTGATGTTCCATGGGCTTCAATAAATCTGATATCACCTGGTTTTATATCGGATTTGAGTTTTTCATAACATCTTTCAAGGGAAAAGAGCTGGCCTGCAATATTTGGTGCTGCAATGCTTTTGCCCCTGCCGTCGGAACTTGAACCGATTCCTTTGATAATACCGTGGATGTTGTCATTATCCCTTACAGCATCTTTCATTCTTTTTAAAACAAATACAGAAGAGCCTTCCCCTAAGATAAAGCCGTTGGCTCTTTCATCAAAGGGAAATGAACCTTCGGCAGAAAGGGCTCCCATTTTACAGAATCCAATAAAGGCTTCAGGAGTAAGATTGGTGTTGACCCCGCCAACTATTACATGGTCAGACTCTCCCGAGAGCAGTGCATCACAGCCTGCTTCAAGGGCTGTAAATGAAGATGCACATGCTGCATCAACAATATAGTTTGCTCCTCTGATGCCAAGGTGTCGTGCAACCCGTGAAGCTTCAATATTTAACAGCATGCCATGCACAGGGTCATAGCCACGGTTTTTACCTTCCATGCCTTTTTGAAGATCTTTAATAAGCTCCTCTTTTTCCTCAATCTTAAGCTTTTGGAACTCTTCATCTTTTTGGAGCATGGCAATGACTTCAGGGAAATGGTATTTAAACTGAAGATCATTTCCCAGTTCGTTGCTGAGGCAGGTTGCAATGACAACAGATACTTTTTCAGGATTTTTACAGGAAAATTTCAGATCATCCCCAAGACAGCCTGAATCTTCCACTGCCTGGTAAGCTGTCTGGAGAAGCAGCTGCTGGCTTCTGGAAAGTTTTGCAGTTTTTTCATCATCATACCCGAATCGTTCCTGGTCAAATTTAAAATCTTCAATAAGACCTGCAATTTTTGTGTAGGATTTATCCTCGGCTTTTTTGTCAGGATCATAGTAAAGATCTTTGTCCATTCTTGCGGTTGGCATCTCTTTTATGAAATGTTTTTTATCAAGAATATTGTCCCACAGTTTTTCATAACTGTCTGCACCAGGAAGAATACAGCCCATGCCGATAACTGCTATTTCATCATTTATCTGATTTTTTTCAGATGAGAAGATCTCGAGATCAGCAAGGTTTTTAAAGAGAAGATCTTTGGCGTTAAAGTATTTTGAATGGATATCTTTAATGGAAAGGGATTTTTTGAAAAATGCAAGGCTCTCCCCCACAAGAAAGTTTCCATGTTCTCTATGCTCTTCTCCATGAAAATATTTGAAGTTCTCCGGGCCGGGGTTCTTAAAATCCGGTAAAAATCCTTTGGCACCAATGAGCAGCGAACCTATGTTTTTTTGCTCAAAGGCACGTTTTTTGGCTTCAAGCTTTTCTCCCTTTTTGATCATCTCTTTTTCTGTTTTGATCATCATTTTTGCAAACTCTGTGGGAGCTGTTCTTGACGCAAGACCAATAGTTGTGCCAATTACCATGGTTTCATCTTCCTGGGAGATGATCTCCTGGTACTGCCCTTTAATACTTTTTGTCTCAACTATCTCTGTTGAAAAAAGGTATGCGCTTCCAACCTGAATACCGATTTTAGCTCCCTTTGATGCAAGTAGTGAGGAGATACCTGATATAAAGCATGATGCAAAACATGTGGAGATGCCGCCTGCAAAGATAAGGGTAAGGTGTGAAAGATCATTGGCTTTGGCATGGTTGATTTTTTTTGTTTCTGTGTCTTTGACTTTTGGGAGTTTTGATTCTATCTCTTCCGATTTTTTTTCTTCGGGCTTTCTGGTTTCCGGCACCTGGCTTTCTGGTTCAAGCAGTTTTGAAATGGCAGCTTCCCATAGAACAAGACTTGTCAGGGAGCCAACATGACCTCCGGCTTCTGTGCCTTCAAATATAAATCTTGTGCATCCGTTTTGTTTAGCATTTTCCATCATTGAGACAGATGGTGTGTGAAGGTACGTTTTTGTTCCATGTTTTTCAAGGTCAAGAACCTGGGCCGGCACTCCTCCTGCAAAAAGTGCAAAGGGAATGTTATATTTTTTTACCATTTCAAGGTGTTGTTCCACGGCAGGATTAAATGCTGTAATCCCCACAAGTCCTGCTCCACATATTTTTGTTTTTTCAGTTCCTTTTTTAAGCATCTCATCTGCAAGATTTGCAGGAAGGCTGCCAACTGCAAAAAATGGAAGAGCCCCGGCTTTAAGCACTTTTGAAGCAAATTCGGCATTGTCAGTTATGTTTGCCATGGGACCCTGGATCAGGGGAAGATCAGTGCCATGCTCCTTTGCCAGGGGAGAATCAGGCTTTATGGGGTCAAACCGGTCAACAAGGTTAAGTGCTTCACCAGTATATTTGAAAAATGATGAGATAATCTCTTTAAGGTTTGTTGACTTTTTGACAAAATTCTTTGCAAAAAGTGCGTCCTGACCAAGGTAGAAAAGAGATTGAACAGCCATGGCATCTTTTTCATCAAGGGCTGTGATATTATTTTTAATCTCCTGGTAGATGATTTTTTCTGCATCGTTTCTATCTGAAACAACAATGGCTTTTTCTTTAAGCTCTTTTGCAATCTTTGTCCCAAGTTTTGCAAAGACACGAAATCTTGTATTGCTGTTGATTGTGATTTCAATGGAATCACTCTCATCAAGGCCCATGAGCAATTTTTTAAAGTTATCTGAAACAGGGGATTCATCTGCAAGCCATACCTGGCTGTCCAGAACAACTCCGCTTACTCCTGCTGCAAACATACCGGCAGCAGTGTGCTGACCAACTCCTCCATGGATAAAAACCGGAAGCTCAGAGTTTTTCAAATACCACTGCATCAGTATAAAAGAAGAGTATTTTGAAACCCTGCCGCAAGCCTCATTACCTTTCAGAATAAGGGCATGGGGTGATATCTCTTTTATCTTATCATTAATATTGATATCTCTTATCTCAAGGGCTATTTTTGTATTGGAAAATAATGAAAAATCAGCAGGCTCATCATCCAGCCCAAAGGGTACCACCAAAAGGTCAAGATTTACAGGAGCTATTTTTGAAATTTCTCTGATAAGCTCTCTGTCATGGGTACCAACTCTTAAACCAAAAAGAATATTTTTTCTGGCAAGTTTTTTAATGGTTTCAATTATTTCATTTTCGGATAAAAACTCAGTATTAAAAACAGGCAGAACTCCTGCTTTAAAAATTTTTTTAAAAAATTTTATGCTCACTGTCTTTACAGGATTATAAATCATTAAAGGCAGTTTTGAGTTGAGTATTCTTGTCAGCATATATTTCTATCTCTCCATTTTTTTAGGAATTGAAAGTTGAAAATTGAAAATTGAAAATTGAAAATTCATAATTCACAATTCATTTGTGATTGCTAAACTTAAACAATAATTACAAATTTTGTGCCACATGGTTGTATATTCGCTATCTCTCTGAAATTTAAGGAGATTATTGTTATGGATATATATTTAATTAAAGTTTTTTCAGGTCGCCGTGTACATTCTATGATCATTGAGTGTGCAAAATATGTGTTTTGTATGAAAGTCCTTCATGGAATTGTGGAAATTGTAGGGGCGAACGTAGGGGCGAACGGCCGTTCGCCCGTACAATCATCGCCTG
>JAYEHB010000393.1:2295-5926 GCA_034659375.1 Thermodesulfobacteriota bacterium | reverse complement strand
TTCTTCATGTTGCAGTGCCGGCCACTACTTGTAGAGCACCCCACTTTTGCTCACTTTTTTTGTTTCATATGCATCTTCCCACAATATCTCATTGGAGGAAGGTTCAATTATCTGAAAACTCATAATTACATAATCGGACCGGTCCCCGCCCTGGACCGCCTTGCTCAGTGCACTCAGCTCCCCTGTCAAAATATAGTCAGATCGCCCTAACCCAGATTTCATCTTACGTCCCACTTTGATCATCTTCTCAATTGGAATCTCTCCGGTGTTGGCATTCATCAAAAGCACATTTAAATATTTAGCGACATTGGGGTGTCGACTTTTTTCAGATGCTTCGACTTCCAGCACTCGTGGGTCATCTTTTGATCTGCCCACGGTTGCCTCAACCCCCTGTTTTACTGTTGCACACTCAAGGCTTGCACCGATGAACTCACCACCAAGAAAGTAGTCGACCCCTGCAATTTTTGCGTCACTGCGGCTATGCACCAGCCCGAGGTCCCTTAATTCCCCCTCGTTGAGGATCTGATTGATCGCCTTGCCGCTCTTCTCCCTGGCCATAAAAACAATCTTTCCCATTCCTCTTTCAGATACTTTTGCCATAAAACTTCCGCCAATGTTATCGTCCTGATCTGGCTGTAGAACGCGAGTATGCGAAAGCTTCTTCACCGTAGGAGTGGCACACCCATAAAAAAATCCTGATGCCAGGATAAAAACAAGTATCAAGTGTATCCAATTGTTATTTTTTCTTCTTGAACCTCTACTAATAAAATCCATTTGGCTGATTTTCCCTCTTCCTTGCTTTACGAGTCAATTAGAAATTATGTTTCTGTTCCAAAGGTTTGACAATTCATATCTTGTGCTTATTGGTATTATAAAAATTATAGCGAACATATAGGGTCTTTAGCAAACAATTTATAAAGAGATAGGAACTTGCTTTTTGTTAAAGAAAGTATCGAAAATCCCCAAAGTTTAAAATATCACTCCTTCTCTATTTAAAATTTTTATATCAAAAATCACGCTACTATAAATTGTGTTGTAAGGCAAATAATTTCTTCAAAAAAATATTACGTTATATATCCGGATAATTGGGGTCAGAGTAAAATTAAATAATTGGGCTTAAATTAAAATTAAAAATCAAGATATATTTTGAATGGGGTGTACACAAATTAGAGGGGTTTCCCAAGGCATTGATTGGGTGGCTGGACCTTGATGGGTCAACATTCCCCAGCCATGCAGGCATGGACGTAACCATACTGACTTTTATGTGATATGGTACTTGCAAGGGGAATTTCTTTTGGTTATCTTTTTTTAAAGATTTATATGTCAAACCAATAGTTATTCCCCCCACTTCTTTTTGCAATCTTTTTTTTTAAATACCATAAGCAAATGATTGTGCCTGACTCTTTGGGTAGATATTTACATGAAACAGAATATCGACATTATCCTGTTATTGAAATTATGGGTACCTATGGTGTATCAATTTATCTGAGCATAGGTGTATCAATTTTGCTTAGCACTATAGGAGTTGACAAAACCTACCTTCAGGTGAAGTATTAACAAAGAACTTATCCATTGATATCATTGATGTTCCTTGATTTTTCTCGCTTCACCCAAAAGTGCTTTTTGTCAGATCACTCCCCATTTACATTATAAGCCGAATATTTACTACTCCACTATACAACTTCTTTTAACAAGGCGATTTCGTTTGCCCAACGTTCACTGTCAGGAGTTTCTAAAATAAGGGGGATATTGTCAAAACGATGATCCTTTATAATGCGTTGAAATACCTCAATACCCATGGTCCCATCACCAAGGTTTTCATGGCGGTCAACCCTTGACGAGAGCAATTTTTTTGAATCATTCAGATGCATTCCCTTAAGATATTTAAAACCGATAATTTTATCAAACTCCTGCCAGGTCTCCTTAAAACCTGCTTCTGATTTCAAATCATAGCCTGCAGAAAAGGCATGGCAGGTGTCAATGCACACTCCAATTCTGCTTTTGTCTTCAACCTGATGGATAATTTCAGCAATCTGTTCAAACCTGTGTCCTAAATTAGTGCCCTGTCCTGCTGTGTTTTCAATCACAGGCGTTACTTTTTTGTTCTGGTCCAGAGCCATGTTTAACGATTCTGCAATGGTCTTAAGAGTCTCTTTTTCGCTCTTTTTTTTAAGATGACTGCCAGGATGGAAATTCAGGGTATTAAGCCCAAGCTGCTCACACCGCAGCAGTTCATCAAAAAACGCTGCTCTGGATTTTTCAAGGGAGGATCTGTCCGGCTGGCCAAGGTTTATCAGATAACTGTCATGGGGCAGAATATGCTCTGGTTCATATCCATATTGTCTGCAATTATTTTTAAATCTTATTATGGTAAGATTATCCAGTGGTTTCGCACTCCATTGACGTTGATTTTTAGTAAACAGAGCAAATGCTGTTGCTCCAATTTTGTGTGCGTTAATGGGGGCATTATCAACACCGCCTGCCGCACTTACATGGGCTCCCAAATATTTCATAGAATTCCTCTTATTATTCCGCTGATCAGTGGTTGAACGAAAATTACTTATAGCAAATCTGCAAAGATTGTGCAATTCTCAAGTACATTTGTATGTTTTCGGTTGTACATCTTTTATGGTAACATTAAACATTGGATCATTCTAAAATAAATGAGATAAATGGGGTCAGAGTAAAACATTGGATCATTCTACACTACAAATTAATGGCAGGTTCAATTTATGGCCCGATTACCACGAATAGCTTCAAAAAATATTCCAATTCATATCATTCAGCGGGGTAATGATGACCAATCATGTCCATTTACATTTATTGTGTACTCCCCTGCATAAAAATGGTATAAGCAACATGATGCAGGCTTTAGGCCGTCGCTATGTCCGGTATTTTAATTATGAATACAATCGAAGCGGAACCCTTTGGGAAGGCCGTTATAAATCCTGCCTGGTTGAATCGGAAAGCTACCTGCTCAATGTCTATAGATATATCGAACTTAACCCGGTTAGAGCCGGAATGGTTTTGTCTCCAGGAGATTATCGATGGTCCAGCCACCGGATCAATGCCTTAGGGAAAACCTCTGATTTGTGTACACCCCATTCAGAATATATGATGCCGGGAGCAGGCTCCAGAGAACGTTGTGATAAGTATCGCACTTTGTTTGACCATGATATTAATAAACGGGAGATAGAACTAATCCGAAGTGCTGCCAATAAAGGTATGATTATGGGCAGTAACCGATTTCGAGAAGATATTGAGGTATTAACCGGTAGACGGGTTAAAGAAAAAAAGAGAAGCCGGCCAGTTGGGTGGCGAAAGGGTGATATTTAATTTTTTAATTTTTCAGCAAGAACCATCTTAAGGTCTGACAGCAGCTTTAAGGTACATCGTTTCTTTTTCGGTGAACCATTCTGTAGGGCAGTCATGGCTTCTTCCAGAATGACTTTTTCTTTTGGGTGAAAAACTCCGGCTTCCCACTTGGAGCGTACCTCTCTGCGGCATAGTTATCCTTCTATTTTTTTAAGTCAAATTAAGATAATTATAGCTTATTTTTGTGTTGGCAGAAATCTTTTATGAAAAAAACTCTAACCCCATGAAATTATTACAACCAGTTTAGAACGCTCTC
>JAYEHB010000393.1:0-2195 GCA_034659375.1 Thermodesulfobacteriota bacterium | reverse complement strand
CATAGTTATCCTTCTATTTTTTTAAGTCAAATTAAGATAATTATAGCTTATTTTTGTGTTGGCAGAAATCTTTTATGAAAAAAACTCTAACCCCATGAAATTATTACAACCAGTTTAGAACGCTCTCAACTTTGTTCATTAAAAAAGTCTAAACTGTAAAATGAAGGATGAAAATGCGTTTTTTAATTGTTATCTTTTTTGACCTTAAACACCCGCCAACCCTGATTCCCGATGCAATAGATCACATACAGGGATACCTTGGCCTCTGGATACTCTGCTGCAAGCCCCTCAACATATCCTCCAATCTGCTCTGTATCTTCATCCTGCAATGTAAAATCGGAAATGGTGGTCTTGAATTTTTTGAACTCTGCATTGGAAAAATATTTAAACTCTATAACCATGCGAATCCCGGCAAAGCACTCACTGTATTTTCCCACAAATTCAAGATCTGATCGACCTTTGGGGTAAGATCGCTCCACATTCCATATGAACCATTCAGATAAATAACGGCTGCAAAGCTCATAAAAGGTTGTACGATAAAAGTTTTCATTTACTTGTTGGAATATGGCTTCCGGAAGCTGGGAGATGTAACGCTCCCAGTAAGCATCAAAAAGGGCACTTAAATCCAAATCCTTTAAAAATTGCTGCATGGCATGGGTGTAACCGGTTGAAACATCAATTGCGTGCAGCTCGTTAAAGTACTCGGCAAATATCTTTCGCATGTTCATGTTGGGCAATTTTAAATGAAAGCTGTCAAGACGGGTCAACATTCCAAGATAATAAAATGATATGGGAAAAAAGCTCTTATCGAAAAACTGGGACATGTTAAACTTGGCAGTAAGAAAATTTTTGTCATACTCAATGGTGTTATTAATCATTAACTGATCCACAAACCCCTTTGTCAGGTCAGAATTTAATCCTGTTATCCTTCTTACCCACTCAAGATCGGTTTTAAGATTCATATCAGTGAGATACTCAGGATAGGCACTGTATCTTGTAAAATAATGAAGAAAATAGATTAAAATGGTGGAGTTATAGACAGGTTCACCATCGGTTTTCAAGAAATGATAGCCGTTGTACTGATTTTTTATAAGGGCATTGGTTTCGTTTCTGCTATCTGGATCCATTTCATAATCATGGTAAATTTCATCAAGCAAACGATCCACCTCGGCCTGGGTAAAGCCAAGCATGTTTTCAAACTCCGGCTCCAGGGTGATGATGGTGGCAATATTGAAGCCTGATGCAAGCTCATCAATGGTCACTGGCAAAACTCCAGTTATAAAAACATTCCGGATGGTTTGACTCTTTCTGCCCTCTTTCAAAGTCTTGAAAAAGGTCTTTAAAAAACCCCTGGAGGACATGAGCTGATGGTAAAGTCTATCCTCATGGGAAACAATCAGCTGATTGGCAAAGTTGTCGTACTCGTCGATTATTACAAACAGTGGTGGCAGATACTCCTCCTCTATGGAGTTAAGAAGTGCCTTAAGATTTTCCGATGCCCTGTCCTTTATATCAATCTCTGGTTCATGTTTAAAAAAAATGCTGTTTTGGCGTATCAGTTTTTTAATGCGCAGATTACAAGTGTTATTAAAACTATGCTCAATATCCAAAAAATTTCCCGATGAAGAATCTACCGTTGACATATCAAGATGCAGCACAAAACAGGAACTATGCAGGGGTGTGGGATTTCTGCCGATCCATGTGTGGCCGAAAAGTCCATGGAAATCATCTTTTTTGCGGATGTCGTAATAGGCTTCCAGCATGGTGCAGAGAAGGGATTTGCCAAACCTTCTGGGACGCAGAAAAACTGGATTTTTGATACGTTCTAATTTTTCTATGTATTGAGTTTTATCCACAAAATAACCGTTTTCTTGTATAATAGCCTCATAACTTGCCTCGGCGTATAAGATGCGTTTTTTCATAATTGGTTCCTTTTTTAAAAATAAAAGAAGACGGCTTGAAGAGATGAACCATTATGCTCTGGAAAAGCGGGCAACCTGTCAATTTTGAGTATCATCGGATTTGCTTCATTGTGAATAGACCGCATTAAAACAACTGTCTATTCGTTTTTTCTTCAGACCTTGCCACCAATGCAAATATCTATAATTTATCATTGCACGTTCATTGATTTATCAAGGATTTTATCAAAAGCACTTAAAGATTCTATTTCAAAAACACTTCTGAAAAGTTTTTTT
>JAYEHB010000392.1:0-20375 GCA_034659375.1 Thermodesulfobacteriota bacterium | reverse complement strand
CAATCATGCCTTGGGAAACCCCTCTGATTTGTATATACCCCATTCAAAATATATCTTGATTTTTAATTTTAATTTAAGCCCAATTATCTAATTTCAATTATCTAATTTTACTCTGACCCCAATTATCGCGAAATCGTATCCTAATCCCTCGGCACAGCTTTCGTAGTAGTCAATAGCGTGTTTAAACTCTGCTTCCGCTTCGGAATGAAATGCGTAGTTCATGAAGCGAAACGCTCCCAAATCTTGCTAAATACTTCTTCTCCCGGGATAGCTTTGACCTTGCCAGAACATAGCTCTGAAAGACGTCGTTTTGCAACGGCCGCCCACTTACGGTCAATGTCAAATGCTGGCGGATTTAGACTCTTAAGAATGGAGTCAACGACAATTGCTCTTTCCTCAACTGGAAGGGAAATTGCTTCTGCAATTAAATCTTTCGTTTTCAAATTAGTACATCTCCGTGTTTTGTTTTAGTACATAGCTATTTCAAATCATGCTGTTTGGTCGTTAAAAGGACAACTTTTTTTCACTGCCGAACCACTGAGTTAAGCGGCTCAGACAACACAATATGCATCCACATCAGCCCCCAAACCTGTGTCCGCTTCAACCACTTGTTAATAAAAAAAATTTGATCCCTGGCATGACATTTGCTATTAGAAAAAGTAATTTACCTCTTCCTGCCGAAGGCTTAATTTACCAAGTTAGTATACAGGTCTGTGTATCATTCTTTTTTGAATGTTATCCGACCAAATAAACTAAATATTTAGTTTAAGAATTCAGTATCAATAATTTTTATGGATGTAAAGAAATTTCAACAATTCAACTATGGTAAAAATATAATTTATTCATTACCATGGCTGCAATGGATGCTGCAAAAAGAATAAACTGACCTGTAGCAGCTGCCTGATGCATGGGAATACCGGCCAATGCCAGAATAACAACATAAAAATTTCCACCGCCTTTACCAACCATGGTCATGGTAAAG
The DNA here is from genome assembly GCA_034659375.1 of Thermodesulfobacteriota bacterium. Classification (GTDB taxonomy): domain Bacteria; phylum Desulfobacterota; class Desulfobacteria; order Desulfobacterales; family Desulfobacteraceae; genus DATFJZ01. Next base: position 19,393 of record JAYEHB010000392.1, on the reverse strand, counting down.
GAGATAAAAAAAATCAGGCAGCAGACAATGATCAAATTTGATATATAAGGCATTCTTTCTATTCTTTACCCCTGAATAAGTTTAAGTATTTTACCGGGTTTTACGGCATCTGTTAAAGCAGAGTAGCCGCCTTCCACAACAAAAACAGATGAAAATTCTTTTGACAGCAGGTATGCGTAAACTATAGCTGATCTGACATTTGCAGGGCAAAAAACACCAATGGTTTTTTCCCTTGGAATTTCATGCAGTCTTGCAGGAATTTCATCAACCGGTATATTTCTGCATTCTACATTTAAATGGTAATCCATGTTAATTGACAGAGAACAGGCCTCTTCTCTTGAACGAACATCCAGCAGAAAGACATCTTCCATTTCAAATAATTTTTCAGGACGACTTAATCTTCAATACAGAGTTATCTATAAAATTAAAAATGAGCAGTTTTTTGTACAGGTAGTCAAAGTAACTGTGCATGATTACAGGAGAAAATAATATGGAAAAATATCAAGACTCTCCCACTCGATTAAAGGTATCTGTAGGAGAATCTGTTCGTATCATTCGTGAATTACAAGAATTAAGTCAAAATGAATTGTCAGCCCGTACAGGCATCCCTCAATCAACACTTTCAGCTATTGAACATGATAATATTAAGTTGGGTGTAGAAAGAGCAAAAGTTCTTGCAATAGCATTAAAAGTTCATCTTGCTGTTCTTGTTTTTCCTATCTGGGATATAGAACAAAATAAAGCGGCATAACCAAAAAAATATAGTGGATGCAAAAAGACGTACCACTGATTTAAACGTTCAGCGGTTAATCTGGGGACAATCCTAGGAGGGGTCAAGAATCGTAACATATGGTGTATTTTATTTTTTCCATGGCCCTTACAGACTGGAACAGGAAAAACTAAATTGAATAAAGTGGAAAAAGAGAAACAGGAAAAGAGAATAATATATAAAAAACTGATAAGAAACAAAATACCTGCAATTATCAGCAAAAGCGGAAAAACTTCTTTTCTGGTGGAAAAGTATTGAATATTATGACCTAATTACTTCAGATCTTTAAGTTTACGACAAAATGCAGACTGAAGAGTTCTGGTCACAGGGCCGGGTTCTCTGTTGTTAAATATTGTCTCATTCAACTTGACAATAGGAGTGACTTCCACGGTAGTACCAACAATCATCAGCTCCGAGGCCATGTGAATATCTTTTTCAAATATGGGGCGCTCTTCCACCTGAATATTTTCCTGCTTACAGAGCTCAAGAACAAATTTTCTGGTGATGCCTCCCAGAATATAATTAGACAGGGGGGCTGTGACCAGTACATTATTAAATACAGCCATAAAATTGGAATGGCTGCCTTCCAACAGAACCCCGTCCCTGATAAAGATAGCTTCCCCTGCCTGTTTTTCAACTGCCATCTGATTAGCCAGAACGTTGGGGGTGAGGGCTGTGGTTTTTAGATCACATCTTGCCCATCTTATATCCGGCACTGTGATAGCATGGATACCATGTTCCTGATTTTTGCAGGTCTTTTTTGTATCAAGTTTTGAGGCAGTCATATAGATTGTAAGGTCAGTAGCAGTTGTGGGAAAAGCGTGTGTACGCACAGCCACTCCCCGGGTTACCTGGATATAGACAGTGGCCTCCCTGGATGTAAAATTATTGATAGAAATCAATTCCCGGGCAATCACTTCAAGCCAGGAAAAATCCGTTCTGCTCAGTTTTAAATGGGTTGCTCCGTAATTAAGGCGCTTGATATGATCTTTCGCCCCAAAAAGGTGCCCATGGTAACTTCTGATCACTTCATAAAGGCCATCCCCAAACAAAAAACCCCGGTCATCCGGAGAAATAGAGATATCTTCTTTAGCAATGAATGTTCCGTTAAAATATGCAATCATAGGTGTTTTTCTCCTGCTATGAGGTAAGTATTCGGCCCAATAATTCAATTTAGGGAGTCTTAACTTTTGGGTTCTATTCTTTGGTTTACATTCAAAAATATAAAAAAACCCAAAAAAGTAAACATCCAGCAGTAGCATATCTTTTTTAAATATGCTATATAAAAAATGTCTTAGGTTGGATTCATATTAATAACTCAACTTTCTGGATTGTGCATGTCAAGACCTGGACGCTGCGTGGGGTTTTGAGATTTTAACCGGTGAAAATAAAGTCAGAAAATTGAGTTAATAAAAAAAAGTTGGTAGTGTGGAAAAAAACAATTACAGTATCGATAAAAATTGCTTGATCATCAGAACAGAATGTGGTGAATATAGATTTAAAATTAATGGTGATACCGAATTGGCCAATGCACAACGTATTGCAGATGTAATGGTCAGCGAAATGGAAAAAGTCGAAAAAAAATTTCACACCGCCAGTAAAAATTCAAATTCATACACAAAGTTACTATTATCAAATTTAAACATCTCTGATAGATTTATTCAACTCGAACATAAATACAATCATCTCCTGAAGGAACATGAAGAGATGAAGAAGTTATACCAACGCCGGAGCAAATCAGATAATGCACATACACAGAGACTGGAAAAGGACAAAATATTCCATAAGGCAAAAGCATCAAATAATGCAGAACCTTTCAAAATAAAAAAAGAGGTTGAATCAAACAAAGAGGCTCTCCCTGAAAAACAACACCCATCGGCACAAGCGTTGACACAGTCTCCAACACAGAGAGCAGCCCATGAACCTGCAAAACCAGAGCCCCAGGCAAAGCCCTTGGAAAAAACACTGCCATCTGTACAGACACCGGCACAGACTCCAGTAAAGGAACTGAGTACAATAAAAAAACAGACAGACGAACCAGTGCAGGAACAGGCCAAACAGGCTATTCCGCCACACCCGGAGCCCCAGGCAAAGCCGTTAGAAAAACCACTGGCCCATGAACCTGCAATGCCTGAGCCTCCGGTTGAGCCACCTATAGAACCCCTGGAAAAGCCACAGGTCGAGCCTTTATCTCAATTAAGAATTAATACGCCGGAAAAAAATCTAACTAATTCCATTGAGCTTGGAAATAATTATAGCGATGAATTTCAGCTGCCTTCCCTGGATTTTCTCAAAAAAGCAGATATGGAGATAAAGGTTGACCATGAGGCCATAAGAAGAGATGCGGAACTGCTTGAACAGAAACTCGGTTATTTTGGAATCAAGGGAGAGGTCATGGAGGTCTCTCCAGGGCCTGTTATTACGACCTTTGAATACAAGCCTGCTCCGGGAATCAAGATCAGTAAAATAGTAAATCTGGCAGATGATTTAGCACTTGCCCTGAGTGCCCTGAGTATCCGCATTCTTGCGCCAATTCCCGGCAAGGATGTGATTGGAGTCGAAATCCCCAATGCAAAGATGAGTATAGTTCCCTTTATTGACATTGTCGGTTCTGACGAATTCCTAAACATTGACTCCAACATCCCAGTCTGTCTTGGCAAGGATATTATAGGCAATGCCGTTGTTGTGGAACTTGAAAAAATGCCCCATCTTTTGATAGCAGGAGCCACGGGAACAGGAAAAAGCGTCGGACTCAACGCCATGATAGCAAGTATTCTTTATAAATCATCGCCTGATAAAGTAAAGTTTATCATGATTGATCCCAAGCGCATCGAACTTTCACTGTTTAATGATATTCCACATCTTCTCACACCTGTCATTACGGACATGAAAAAAGCAAATACCGCTCTCCAATGGGTGGTAAGAGAGATGGAACGCCGTTATGAGATGCTGGCCAGATTACAGGTGAGAAACATTGATCAGTACAATCATAAAATAACCACCGCAGATATGTCTGAATATGATGAAGACGAGACTTTTGAAGAATTTGCATACATTGTAATCATAATAGATGAGCTTGCTGACCTTATGATGACGGCAAGCAAGGACATTGAATTTTCACTCACCCGTATTGCCCAGATGGCAAGGGCTGCCGGCATCCATCTGATCCTTGCCACCCAGCGTCCTTCCGTGGATGTGTTGACCGGAATCATCAAAGCCAATTTCCCCACAAGGATATCATTCCAGGTCTCATCCAAAACCGATTCCAGAACAATCATTGATGCCAATGGAGCTGAAACCCTTTTGGGCAGGGGAGATATGCTTTTTGTTCCTCCAGGAACAGCAAGACTTACCAGAGTTCACGGCACCTATCTTTCCGAAGATGAGCTCATTACAATAACCAATTTTCTAAAAGCCCAGGGAAAACCACGGTATGTACTCGATGTGACCACGGAGAAAGAGGAAGAACCCGCCGTTGATGTCAGCAGTAACGATGATTATGATGAAAAATACCAGGCTGCCCTGGAATATATTCTTGCCACCAGACAAGCTTCAATATCAAGTGTTCAGCGTGCCCTCAGGGTTGGGTATAACAGAGCGGCAAGGATCATTGATCTCATGGAGAAAAAGGGAATCATTGGCCCGTCCGATGGAGTTAAACCCCGTCAGGTTTTAATAGACCGCATGGAATAAACCACTGCAATAACTCCTGCCCTGTCTCTAAACTTTTTCTAAAACAAGGGCTTTGATCTGTTCATGGACAATTTGCGTCAACAACCCCTTGATATGGTCTGACATGGCGACAGAGATGGTGTTTAAGAACAAAGCGAAATAACTTTTTTTTCAATGATATCTCTGATTGTTCTTACTTCATCAACAGATTTTCCTGCAGGGTCGGGTAAATCCCAATCCACAACCTTAGCCCCCGGAATAACAGGGCACTCTTCTCCACAGCCCATGGTGACTACAATGTTGGGGGGTAAAGCATTTTTAATGGCATCGTCAATGGAGCAGGGTTTTATAAAACCCAGGTCCAGACCCTTTTCAGCCATTACATCAACCGCCACTTGATTGACATGCTCTGCCGGCCGGCTTCCTGCACTCATAACATCAAAATTTTCCCCTGCAATGCTTTTTGCAAATCCTGCGGCCATCTGACTCCTGCCCGCATTTTCCCTGCATATAAAAAGTACCCTTTTTCTCGTCTCAAAAGAAGTGAGAACCCTCTCTCCAAGTTCTCTGACATCACCTCTTACACCAGGCTCTTTTTCCATTTGACTGCGGCTATCAATTCTGCGGTAACAAAGTTCGTCTGCAAACTCAGCTCCTAGAGCATCAAAAAAGTATTTTGCCGTAAGCCTGATTCCGTCAAAAAGATTGTCACCCTTTGTTGCCCCGCAGGAGAGAAAAATTCCTTTTCTGCTGCAAGACCCTGGATCTTTTAAGCCAAACCGATACTTCCTTGACCATAGAGTCTGGGTTCTGTCAATCAAATGCTTAATCTGAGCCGGAACTGAATAAAAATAAACAGGGGTTGAAAGAACAATAACATCAGCTCTCCTGAAAAAAGGAAAAATATCCTCTGCCAGGGAATCTTCTATAATACAGAAACCCTTTTTCTCACAATGGCCGCATCCTGTACAGGATTTATACTCAAGTTCTGCCCCGTTTATGATTTTTGTTTCAAAACCTCTCTTTTCTGCATCTTTAAGAAAAAGAGAGAGAAGATAGTCACTGTTTCCTTTTTTTCTGGGACTTCCATTTAATCCAAGAACAAGCATCTGTTATTAATCTCCTGTAACCGGCATACCCTAAAGGGCAGAAACGTTATAATTGAAAATTGATAATTGATAATTCATAATTCATAATTTTCAATTTTCAATTTTCAATTTTCAATTGTTTAATTGTTTAATATTCTGTCATTATCCCTCTATCCCAAGGAGCTCCACCTCAAAGATAAGAGTTGAACCAGGTTCAATGGATCTTCCTGCACCACGATCTCCATAGGCAAGATCAGATGGAATATAAAGTTCCCATTTTGCTCCAACCTTCATGAGCTGTAGTGCTTCTGTCCATCCTTTTATCACACCGGTTACCTGAAAAGATGCAGGTTTGCCCCTCTTGTATGAAGAGTCAAACACCTTTCCATCTATTGTTGTACCTTTGTAATGACAGCTTACTGTGTCAGCAGCTTTTGGAGAAGCTCCTGTTCCTTTGCTCAACACCTTGTACTGAAGTCCGCTTTCAAGGGTTTCAACTCCCTCTTTTTTCTTATTTAACGCAAGAAATGCAGCACCATCAATTTTGTTCTTTTCAGAAGCTTGCTGCATCTTTGCCATCCTTTTCTGCTGCATCTGTTTTTGAAACTTCATCATGGTCTGTTTCATCTCTTCATCAGAGAGAAGACTCTTATCTGCCTGACTGTCTTTAATACCCTTGAAGAATGCCTCAATATCAACATTGAAATCCTTTTTCAGATTGTTACCAATGTTAATTCCCAAGGCATAACTGATTTTCTCTTCCTCTGTTTTTAAAGAATCCTCGGCAAATGCCTGAAAGCCTGAAAAAACAACAGAGACTGATAGCAGTAAAGCAAACAAATTTTTAAAAATAATCATTAATTTCTCCTGTATAGATCATAAAGTTAAATAACACATTGTGGCAACTTAAAGCCCCAAGGAGACCCCTTTACCACAACAAAATTTTAAGTCAAAGAATCAAAGTCAATTCCTCAAGACTGAAAGGTTATAACTTGTATAGCCCCCACCCCATGGCAAAATGACCTGCCACAACGAAAAATGAAAGTCAATTGATTACAATAACTAAAAGAGCTTTCATATAAAAAATTATGATTATTGATATCAAAAAAACAGCTCCATTGCAATTATGATCTGTGGGAAACAACAATTTTATTTTTGAGTGGGCCCCTTCAGGCTATATGTAACCTTTAGATTTCATGTACTTCAAGTGCCCGACCAGGCAAGGTGCAGTGCCCTGTGAACGCTTACATATTTTTTTCTTGACACTTTGAGTCAGTTCTGGTTTGTTATGCCGTGAAAAATTACCAAGGTGCTTTTTATAGCTTAATAGGGAATCCTGTGAGATTCAGGAATGGGCCCACCGCTGTAATCGCAGACAAAAGCCGCAGTTTATGTCACTGCTCCATAATGGAGTGGGAAGGCGCGGTGAGTAGGATGACGCGAAAATCAGAAGACCTGCCTGGTAATAAGAGAGTTGCCAATGGTAAATGGAACTTTCAGCTATATCATCAGGACAAAAAAGGGAAGCCCTGGATTGACTATTAATCTGTCCAGGGCTTTTATTATTACTGCCCCGGACATAAAAAGTATTATACCTTAATATAAGGGGCAAAAAAATGAAAATCACAATAACCTTAATCACATGTTTTGCAGCCATGTTCTCCATGGCCGGTCTATCCTTTGCAAACAGTGATATCTCAAAGCAATCCTCCATTACCACAGAGGAGATGGTTGTAACTGCATCAAGAACAGAAGAGAGCAAAAAAGAGATAACCCAGAACATTAACATTATTTCCCAGGAACAGATCAAAATGTCTTTTGCCCATGATCTTGGAGATCTTCTCCAGGAAAACGGCATAGGACATATACACAAATATCCTGGAGGTCTTACTACTTTTGGAATAAGGGGGTTTAGAACAGAAACCCATGGCAATGACCTTAAGGGTAAGGTTTTAATCCTTCTCAACGGCCGAAGAGCCGGAACAGGCAACGCTGCAAAGATTCCTGTCCAGAGCATTGAAAAAGTTGAAATCATAAGGGGACCTGCTGCAGTGCAGTATGGTTCTGCTGCCGTTGGCGGGATTGTTAATGTCATCACAAAAAAAGGACAGGATGATCCATCTTTTTACATCAGCCAGACCCTGGGCAGTTTTAATTATCAAAAAACAGAAACAGGGCTGACAGGCAAACAAAATCAATTTGATTTTGCAGCTACGGCATCACTCTCATCCATGGATGCCTATGACACAGCAGAGAATAATGGTGAAAAATTTGCCAACACAGGCTTTGATGATCAAACAGAAATTTATCTGAATCTGGGATATGAATTTATGCCGGGCAACAGATTTGGCGTAATCATTAACTCCTTTGATGTGGATGAACAGGGCAATCCTGGTTATTTTTCTCTCCAGGACAGCGATGATTATAAAAAATCTGAAAATAATTCCTTTGATATTATTTATGATGGAATGAGCAGTTCAGGCAAATTTTCATGGAAGGCAAGATATTTTGATACCAGTGATATTGACCAATGGTTTGATCCCACAGCAAGTAATCCGGATGGATGGGATGATGGTGTAAAATCTAAAATGGATACAGATCAGAAAGGTGCCCAGGCCCAGGTTTCCGTTCTTTTTGATTCAGCCACTGTAACCACAGGTGTGGACTGGGTAAAATATGATATTAAAGCTGCCTGGTCTCCTGAAAAAACATCCTATGAAAATCCTGCCCTGTTTATTCTGGGGAAAAAATTTTTTATGGAGAGAAAACTTATCCTGTCAGGCGGTATAAGATATGACGAATACGATGTTGAAGTGACTGAACCTGCAGGCAGGGATGAAGATGACTCTAATATAGTGCCATCCTTTGGAATAGCTTATAATCTCAACGAGAACATCAAACTAAGGACCTCCTACGGGGAAGCATTTGTCATGCCTTCAGCAGATCATATGGCAGCAGATTATTACACCTGGGGAACCCATTATGTGGGAAATTCCAGCATTGAGCCTGAAAAAAGCAAAACATATGAAGCTGGAGTCGATATTACAAAAGGTTCTTTAAAAACTTCGTTAACAGGCTTTTTTACTGATTTTGAGGATAAAATTGAATCCACCGCCCTGGAAAATGGTGACAAATCATGGAAAAATGTTGGAGAAGCTGAAATTTCAGGATTTGAAGCAGATTTTTCATTTGATATTGGTGCTTATTTTGGATGGAGCTATGAATTAAGACCCCATGCAAATCTTGTATGGCTCACACAATACAAAGACAAAGAAGCTGATGAAGATCTTAAATATGTATCAGATCTTGTTCTATCCTATGGATTGACTCTTTCTGACATGGATGGATTCTCAACAGGTATCAACTTCTCATATGAGAGTGACCAGGATATCACGGATTATGAAAATGGTACCTATGCAACCATAAAAAGAGACAGTTTTACAACCGCCGATGTTTTCATTGCCAAGACCCTGGTATCATTTAAAGAGTATGGAGATATCTCCCTGAAAACAGGGATAAAAAATCTTTTTGATAAAGATTATGAATTTGTTCAGGGTTATGCAATGGCTGGAAGAAATTTCTATCTAACCTTAAAGTTTACATATTAACAGCCTTAGCAGGTCAAAGAGGCAAAGCCAACCAGTTGTTGCAACAAAAAATCAAACGCTCATAACCACAGTGCATTGGACGGAGTGAATTCTGCGTTTTCGCCCCATATAAAAAACTTAAGGATTTGTATTCATGGACAGACAAAGTTTTAAAATTAAATTTACAATAATTATTTTCTCTTTACTGGTTGCTCTTCCCTGTGCTTTGGCACAGAACAGAACAGCCATCATTGATGATATAACAGTAACTGCAGAGCAATCTCCTGTTTCAGAGATTGATTCATCAAGGTTTGTGTCAATTATTTCAGCAGAGGATCTCAAGGAGACCGGAGCTTCCAACCTTGTTCAGGCTTTAAAGAAAAAGGGTGGTTTTGTTTATGAAGCATTTGGCCCGTTAGGTATAAGTCACGGAGGAATGAACTCCAAACTATCCATCAGAGGAATTGAAGATGGAGAACTGGTACTTATAAATGGTTCACCTATCCAGGGTGCAGCAGGTGGTGCCTATGATTTAAGCTCAATACCTGTGGACCAGATTGAAAGGGTGGAAATTCTCAAAGGTGCAGCATCAACGCTATATGGTGCCGATGCCATGACAGGGGTTATCAATATCATCACAAAAAAAGATATCAAAGAGGCTAAATCCTCGTTTTCAACTCAATGGGGTGATTTCGGATATCAAAATCACACTGCAGACTTCCAGAATCCCCTGGTAAATCTGGGGCTTAATTATCAACATCTGGACGGCATAAACGAAGTCTCCCGCAGTTTTACCAAAAAATACAGATATGATACAAAAAACAGCGACCTTTATTCTTTTAACCTGAATTTAAGACCCATTAAAAACCTTTTTGTGGATTATCTCGGATCATATTCTGAAACAGGTTTTAATAAAATAAAAGACTCTGGTGAATTATCCAAAGGAACTGATCAGGAGCAGACAAAACATTTTACAAATATCAGATATCAGGGTGATGCTGTAAGGTTAAGTACATTTGCAAATTTTGATACCATGGAGAGGGATGAATACACAGATCCCACAGAACCTGATAATCATAATAAAAACAATAACTATGGATTAAAAGGTGATTATCGATACAGTTTCATGGATACTGATTTAAATATTGGTGCAGAGTATGTTTACAGAATGGCTGATTACAATAACCAGTACAACAGACATTACAGGGAAGATTATGCTCTCTTTGTTCAGATTAAAAAAGAGATTGCAAAAAAATTCAATATTACCCTGGGTGCCAGGGAGCAGTTGATTGAGGCTGATTCCGACAGCACAGATCAAAATATTTTTCTTCCAAGTGTTGGCATGACATATAAGGTAAAAGAGGCTTTCAATATTTTTGCCAATGCCGGCAAGGCTTTTAAAGCCCCCTCATTTAACAATCTCTATTATTCAAGCTCATTCTTGGTTGGAAATAAGAATCTTGACCCTGAAGAGGGCTGGACATATGAAACAGGTATCAAGACCAATACCTCTTTTTTCAGTCTCAGACTTGCCCTGTTTGCCATGGAGTATAAGGATAAAATTGAGATTGACCGATCCAAGGGTTATCCCCTTACATACTACAATGCAGGAGATTATGAAACAAAAGGTGTGGAATGGGATTTAAAAGTTTACCCCCTCCAGGCAAGAGCAGATTTTCTTTCTAATATTATATTTACTTTTGCAGGTTATCTTGCAGATCCAGAGGCAGATGATCCAGAAGGCCACACAGTTCAGGCAGGGGCAAAATTTTCAGCAGGAGCAGGCGTCTCATATATCACCCAGGAGCTTGAGCTTGCAGCAACAGCTGATTTTATTGCCAATAGAGAAAGAGCACTTGATGATAACAGTCCTGTAAATTTTTGCGGAAAAGTTAAACTGCCCAAGGGTTATCTGACCTTTGCCGTGGAGAATATTTTTGATGAAGAGGTACAGGTGTCAGGAGATATGGAATCAGAATCTTCAAACAATTATCTCTATTATGAAATTCCCCGTCAGATTAAAATCGGATATGAGCTGACGTTTTAGGTTCTTAATTCTCATATTCGTATTTTTTGGCAAAACAATAATAACCTGAAGGTCACACGTAAACCAGTTTGCGTGTGACCTTCAGGTTAGATTCTGGCTTGTCCAGGTCAAGTCAAAGAGGCAAAACCAACTTAAGAAGAGGTTAACACACCCTTTAAAATCAGGGATACCAGGTTTAAATGATTAAAAAATCAATAACATTATTTGCAATTTTCTTGTTTGTCATTCTTTTATTTACAACTCCTTTGACAGCTTTGGGATCGACAAACAGAATCGGCTTTTTCGTCGGTGATTCTGATGCTTTCACATGCCATGAGATGATTAAAAATATTAATATTCCAAATCTTGAGATAGAAATTTTTACAGAAAAAGACTGTTTTAAAGAAAAAACAGGTTCGCCAAAAATCCGTGAATTTATCAAAACCATGGACGGAGCAGTGGTTGATATCATGCAGTCAAATCCTGCTGACTGGCTGCTTAAAAACATGGCAGTCATAAATCCCCATGCAAAAATCTATGCGGTGAGATCTTCTTCCCATACAGCAGATTTTGCAGATGCCGGCTTTGTTTTCGATAAAAAGGTGAAAAAATATTTTTCCCACACAGATTCAAAAAACTTGAAAAATCTTGCACTTTTTATTGCAAAAAGAGACTTTTCCATGGAAACAGAGCCTGAAGAGCCTCAGGTTCCAAAGGCAAACAGCCTCTATCACCCTGATGCTGACAGATTTTTTAAAAACATGGATCAGTATCTTAAATGGTATAAAGAGTCAAAACATTTTCAAAAAGATAAGCTCTGGAGCCTTTTGATTATCTTTCCAACAACTGTAGTGGATTCAAAAAAAAGGCCTGTTGACCTGCTCATGAAAGAGTATGAAAAAAACGGCATAAACACGGTGGCTCTCATGCGTTCCGTTGGGACCATGGAAGATGCCATGGAAAAACTTATATCAAAACCTCCTTTAAAAAAGAATCTTGGCTCTATCACAGGTTTTGCATTTAAGTTCAGCTCGGCGCTTTCATCAAATATCCTTTCAATCTTTAAACAGGCTGATGTGCCTGTGTTTAACCCTTTATATCTTTTTTTTACTCCAAAAGAGAAGTGGCTTACATCCCCTGCAGGTATATCTCCTGCCGGCATAGCCATGCAGTTTTCAACACCTGAACTGACAGGACTTGTGGAACCCACTGTAACCGGAGTAAAACAAGAGATTATTGACAAAAATGAAAAAACCGCAGGTTTTATATATGTGCCTGCAGAAAGAGAAATTAAAATGCTGGCAAAAAGGGTTGCAAAATGGCACAGACTTAAAACAATGAAAAACCAGGATAAAAAAATTGTTCTCATGTACTACAACCACGGAGCAGGCAAACAGAATATAGGGGCAAGTTATCTTAATGTGGCAAAGAGCATAAAAAAAATTATAACCAGGTTAAAAAAAGAGGGCTACTCCATAAAAGGTGACTGCTCCCCGGAAAAAATCATGGATCTTTTAATCAAAACAGGAAGGAATATCGGTTCCTGGGCTCCTGGAGAACTTGAAAGACTTTCAGATAATTCAGACGTACTGTTTATTGATATCAATGAGTATAAAGATTGGATCAAGGATATTGATTCTGATTATCTTTCCCATGTTAACAAAGGATGGGGTAAACCGGAAGAGTCCACAATCATGGCAGCCCATGGGAAATTTATCATTCCGTGTGTAAAGATGGGCAATCTTACTCTCGTGCCCCAGCCTTCCAGGGGATGGGGGGATGATCCTGAAAAGCTCTTTCACTCTACCAAACTCTATCCCCATCACCAGTACACAGCATTTTATCTCTGGCTCCAGAACGTATTACAACCAGATGCCATGATAAGTCTTGGAACCCACGGCACTCATGAATGGCTTCCAGGCAAGCAGGCGGGAATGACACAAAGCTGCCCTCCTGAAGTTCTGTTAGGAGATATTCCAAGTCTTTATCCCTATATTGTGGATGATATTGGAGAGGGAATCCAGGCAAAGAGAAGGGGTCGGGCAGTTATAATTGACCATGCAGTACCTCCCTTTAAAAAAGGCGGGATATATGAAGAGTACTCGTTAATTGCAGCTCTGATCAGTGAACTTGAATCAGCGGATTCCCAGCGGATAAAAAATGAAAAATTAAAACGCATAAAAAAGCTTGTCCTTGAAACAGGGCTTCACAGAGATCTTGATTTAAAAATTATTGATGAAGACTCTCTTGAAGCTGTTGAACACTATATCCTTGAGCTGAAAACAGATCTCATACCCTATGGTCTGCATACCTTTGGAGAATCTCCCAAAGGGGATGGTTTAAAGGAGACTGCCATTGCCATTGCTGAAAAGTCAGACCAAGATGCCGTTTTTTATGAAGAAAAAATAAAAGCGTGTGGTGAAAGCGAGCTTAGAAGTCTGACAAAAGGACTCTGTGCAGGTTATATCGAGCCTGGTTCTGGAAATGATCCTGTAAGAAATCCAGAATCTCTGCCCACGGGTAAAAACTTTTACTCATTTGATCCTGACAAGGTTCCTTCAAGAGAAGCATGGATTGCAGGTAAAAAAGCAGGCAGCCAACTTATTAAAGCCTACCAGAAAAAACATGATGATGAATACCCGAAACAGGTTGGTATTATTTTATGGTCTGTGGAAACAATCAGGAATGAAGGGATAAACAGTGCAACAGCCCTTTTTCTCATGGGCATGAAGCCTGTATGGGATAAACGGGACAAAATCATTAATATAAAACCCATCCAGGGAAAAGAGCTTTTACGGCCAAGAATAGATGTTCTGCTTCAGATGTCAGGGCTGTTCAGGGATACGTTTCCAATAGTTGCTTTGATGCTTGATAGAGCAGTTAAAAAAGCTGCACTTTTAACAGACATCAAAAACTATATTGCCCAGAACAGTGCAGCAATAAAGGCAGGGCTGATAAAAAAAGGGTATTCTCCTGAAAATGCAGAAAAATATTCCACCATTCGTGTTTTCTCGGCACAACCCGGGGCCTACGGCACAAAGGTTGAAGATATCACATCTGCCAGCGGCCTGTGGGAGGATGATGAAGTAATTGCAAAATCCTTTATAGATATGGTTTCCCATGGATATTCAAAAGATATCTGGGGCAGAAACATTAAGGATGCCTACAGAGCAAACCTTAAAAAGGTTGACACCACTGTTCATTCCATCTCGTCAAATCTTTACAGCACCATGGATAATGATGACATGTTCCAGTATCTTGGGGGGCTTTCCATGGCTGTACGCAAAGAATCCGGTAAAGCACCTGATGTTTTTATTTCCCGGCAGAAAGAAGTTGGAAAGGGAAAGATAGAATCCCTTGATAAAACCATTGGAAGAGAACTTCGTTCCAGATATCTCAACCCTAAATGGATTCAAGGGATGAAAAAGGAGAAATATGCAGGTGCAAGGGAGATGGAAAAATTTGTGGAATATATGTGGGGCTGGCAGGTGACAACCCCGGATGTTATTGACAAAACCAAATGGGAACAGACCTATAAGGTGTACGTGGAAGATAAGTACGGTCTGGAGCTGAAAGCATTTTTTAACAGAGCCAACCCCTGGGCCTACCAGTCCATAAACGCCAGAATGCTTGAGGCTGTGAGAAAAGACTACTGGCAGGCAGATGAAAAGACAAAACAGACCCTTGCAAAGGAGTATGCTGTATCTGTTGTGGAAAAGGGTGTGGCCTGTTGCGAGCATACATGCAACAACCCTCTTTTAAACCAGATGGTTGTGAACCTTATCTCCATTCCAGGTGTTCTTCCTGACAAAATGGTCCAGGAATTCAAAATAGCTGTGGAAAAAGCAACCGGGAAAAAACTTTCAAACCATGTCAAAGAGAGAAAAGAGCTTATCAAAGATATAAAGAAAAGTTTTAATCAACACCAGAACCGGAATCAGAATCAGAATCAGAACAACTTACCTGATTTGAAAAAAAAGCAGCCCCGGAAACCGGAGAATAGACCGGTAGATAAATTAGAGGAGAACCCGGCAAATAAGCAGAAAGACAAGCCGGCAGATAAACAGACGAATAAACAAAAAGAGAAAATAAAAAACAAACCTGAAAAAACCCAGGAGAATATATCCGAATCTGCCAAAGGAGAAGAGAAAAAAATTGTTAAGGGATATAAAATTGAGGAAGTGACAAAAGAGGATAAAAAAACAGAAATGACATCTTCAGGAGCAGAATGGGTTGCATCTCTATTTGTTATTTTTCTCATTTGCCTCATTGCAGCGGGTGCAATCAGGTCAGATAAAAACAGGCAGTAGTTTATATAAATCAAAATTTTTATGTTTTTGGCAAAGCGGTCGCTGCCATGGTTATTCTAACAAAAGGTTAAATTATGGAACTAAAAAGTCTTATAGTTGGTATATTTATCTCGGTTGCACTGTTTGCTGTAAAAAGCGGTGTAGGGATTCACTATGTTCTTGTATCTGAGCCTAAAATCAACAGATTAAGAAAAGCTCTTTTTATAATGATCTCGGTTTTTCTCTATTCAGCTCTTTTTGGAGCAGGCTTCCTGATTATCAGGGACAGTAACATGGCAGCCTGGTATGACAGGGCTGTTTTAATCCTGAAATCAGGGATGCTGATCCATGTGGTTATAGCAGCAATGATGTTCATATGGGGCATGATTCTTTTAAAAAATAACAAAAAAACTATTAAAAAAAGTAATGCCTGGCTTATCATGGTTATCCCCTGCCCCTTATGCGGATTTGTGATTCTCTTTACCATGGGCACCATTATGGCAGTTTTTCCTGATTCAGCTTTTTTTGCGGTTTTTCATCTGTTTGCCGGATTTATGGCAATAAAACTTGCAACCATCGGGGGCATGGGTATTTTTGACAGACGATTTAACATAAAACCTGATTTTGTCTTAGGCTGGCTCATGCTTGCAATTGCGGCATATTTTATTCTCTCTGTAACAGTAATCCCCCAGTTCAGCGGCATGGATAAGATATACAGAATTGCCCGTTCCCACCCGTTGGTTCAAAACACAGCCAATATAAATCAACTTTTTATCTTATTAATAATTCTATCCTGCTCAGTGGCAGCAGGCTTTAACGCATTTAACTCAAAAAGGAAATTTACAAAATGGATATTGGGGCTCTTTTAAAAACCTTTATTTATCTTATCGCATCATCAATGCTCTACCCTGTTCTTTTTCTGCTGGTTGTTATCACAATCTGGCTCTTTATCTATTCAGGAACATTTCTTGCTGAATTCCTGGAAAGATCCAGAATGAAAAAGACTGACTCTGACAAGCTGTGCGATGAGATCATTGAGGGAAACGGCAAAGATTTTTTCTCAAAACGAGGAAACAGATACCTTAATGCTCTAAAAAACATTTTAAAGGATAATAACTACTCACAAATTAAAATTGAAAATCTTCTCCTAGAGACAACCCAGAATATCTGGAAATCAACAGACAGGCTTAGAATCCTTGTAAGGGTCTGCCCAAGCCTTGGACTCATTGGTACACTTATTCCCATGGGTACAGGCCTTGCCGCCCTTGGCACTGGTGATTTAGCCCAGCTTTCAGCAGATCTTGTAATTGCATTCACAACAACAGTAGTGGGTCTTGCAGCAGGTACTGCAGCATTTGTCTTTTATACAGTCAAAAGAAGATGGCTTGAGCAGGATGTTAAAAACATGGAGCTTGCAACGGAGATACTTGTAGAGGAAACAAAAAAAAGTGAGATATCTTAATAAAAGACGTATAGCATGGAAAAAAAGCACTTACTATTCCCAGGCATTCAGTGATGATGATCCTTTATCCGGGCTTGCCAATCTTTTTGACATTGGTCTTGTATTTATTGTAGGATTGATACTTGCATTATTCTCCACATACCATATGGAGGATATGCTGAATGATAAAACAGAAATTACAATTATGAAAAAATTTGAAAATGGTGAAATGGAGATAATCAGCAAAAAAGGGAAAAAGGTTAATATAAAAAAAATAACAAAAGCTGAGACACAAGGGAGAGGAGAACGTCTTGGTACTGCATACAAGCTTGAAAACGGCTCCATGGTCTATGTGCCGGATTAAACAATAAACTACACGGGGAACAATGAAAACATCAAAAATCTTTATATTTATTTTAGGTATCACACTTTTATCTGCACCATTTGCATGGGCAGAATTTGAAATAACTGACACCCAGGGGAGAAAAGTATATTTTGACCAGGTGCCCGGGCGTGCAGTATCTGTTGTGCCGTCAACAACTGAGATTATCTGCAGGCTTGGAGCAGCAGATCACCTTAAAGGTGTCACCTGGCACAGCACACTTCCAAAAGAGAAGAACAGCAAAGAGATCATGGGCGGTTTTTTCTCACCATCGGTTGAAAAAATAATTAAAGCCGTACCTGATATGGTTTTTATATCAGATTACCAGAAAGATACTGCACGTATTCTGGAAAAAAACGGGATAACAACAGTCTATACAAACACTAAATCCTTTGAGCAGAGCCTTGCAAATATTTCCATGATTGCAGAGATTTTTCAAAAAAAAGACCAGGCTGAAAAAATCATTGCAAAAATCAGAACAGAGATTGACCTTGTAAGAAAAAAAATTGATAAAATTCCCATGTCTGAAAGAAAGCATGTGTTCCGGCTCATGGGAAGGGATAAAATAATGACCCCTGCAAAGGGTGCTTTTTTAAATGATCTTGTAAAGCTTGCCGGCGGTATTCCCATGGAGCCTCAAGGCCCGGGCATGGCTGCCGAGGTTTCTGTAGAGCAGTGGCAAGAGTTTAATCCAGAAATTATATTTGGATGTGGAGATGATAAAAAAGCTGCGGAAAAATTTTTTCATCTTCCAGGCTGGAAAAATGTTGATGGCGTAAAAAACCACAGAACATACTATTTCCCCTGTGAACTCACATGCAGAGCTGCTTCCAATACAGGCTATTTTGTGCAATGGCTCTCATCTGTCATCTACAAAGATTATTTTTTTAAAGAATCAAACTATATTTTAAAAGATCAGATAGTAAAAATTGCGCCGATTCATTTTGACCCTGATTTTGATATCATCAAAAACAGTGAAATAATCACATCAACAATTGCAGATTTTCAGCACAAAACCCTTGTGATTGATTTTAAAGAGCCCCAGAAAATTCTCTCCACGCTTCAAGGGATAAAAACAGGCATATCATCTGTTGCCAACCATTATCTCCCTCCTCCCTCCTGGAGCATGCCCCATGACGACAGCCTTGATAAAACAGAAGCAAGAATAGTTGAAACAATTAAAAGAGAAAAAAATTCAACAGCCCTTCTCATGACAGGTGCTGACATGGATAATCTTGCCCTGGCAAGCAAAAGTTTTAAAGCCATGAGAGTGTGTGCCGCCGTTACAGCAGGTATCTCTTCCAATGCCCAGAGAATGTCAAGATCAACTGGGAGATATTACGAACCAGGCACCATAAACATCATAATTATCACCAATATGAAACTTTCTGAACGAGCCATGACAAGGACTGTGATAACTGCAACAGAAGCCAAAACAGCGGCCCTTTCAGACATGGATATCAGAAGCAGTTATCAGCCCCTTAAATACCAGGCAACAGGCACAGGCACAGACAATATCATCATTGTCCAGGGCAAGGGAGAAGAGATAGACAAGACCGGCGGCCATTCAAAAATGGGAGAACTCATTGCCAAAGCTGTTTATGCCGGGGTGCAGAAAGCTATTTTTCTGCAAAATGGATATACAACTCAGCGAAACATCTTTCAACGGCTCCATGAACGGGGAATCTCCGTATTCAGCCTTGTTAAAAGCAGCACATGCCTCTGTACAAAACAGAAAAAAAACTCAATGGCAGCAGAGCTTGAAAGAATTCTCATGGAACCTGAATATATATCCCTTGTTGACACAGCATTTGCATTAAGTGATGATTATGAAAAAGGAGTTATCCGGGATCTCTCATTTTTTAAAGGAATGTGCAGATCAGCAGCTGAAAAAGAAGCAGGAACAAAGATTGATAATTATGAGATTTTTTTAACACCAGGGCTTTTTCCAGAGGTTCTGGAGATAACTTTTAACAATCTTCTCACAGGCATCAGCCAGAGAGTTAATGAGGATTTATAAATAATGAGCATACCCATAGTATTAACAGCATTTGGAACAACAGCAAAGGCTTTTGAAACCTACGGCATAATGGATGAAATTTTCCAGGAAAGATTTAAAAAGAACCCTGTTTTATGGGC
>JAYEHB010000391.1:0-5955 GCA_034659375.1 Thermodesulfobacteriota bacterium | reverse complement strand
ATATATCCTGATTGCAGGAACAACGGAGGGGTCAGGCTTTTGTTATTTGTGTCGTTATCAAACCTTGAAGATAATTAACCAAAAAAGTCAAGATAATGACAATAACGAAAGCCTGACCCCACCATCACTGACAACCATGCGGGTATGCTTAAAAAACTACAAAGATTCACCAATGCTCTTTCCTGAACAGGCTGCCCTTAAGGGAGGTGGAAAAAAATAATTACAAACCACTTTTACAGAAATTTTACAAACTCATTTCCCCTCCATCAAAGCAAGATAACCATTTGTTTTTATAATTCTTTTTACCCTCGCTATTCTCTCAATCAACTATTTAGATGTAAAACAGATAACAGAACATCTTGAGATTAATTACATTTTCAACTATATCACTTGATATGAAAAAAAAAATGGAAAAAATTGCTGTTGTTGGAATTTCCTGCCTGTTTCCCGGGGCAAAAAATATTTATCAGTTCACCAGTAATATCATGGAAAAAAGGGAGTCTATTATTGACGTACCTGAAAACAGATGGATTCTATCCCCGGATTCCGTTGTTTCCAAAAAGTATGAACCTGACACTGCATGTTCATTACTAGCCGGCCTGATAACTGATTTTAAATTTGATCCCACAGGATTCAATATTGACAGAGACCTTATTGCAAAGCTTGATCCTCTGCATAAAATGGTTCTTGATACTGGAAGAAAAGCTGCTGCACAATGTTATTGTACAAAAGAGACAAAAAAACGCACAGGTGTCATCCTTGCTTCAATTTCACTGCCCACAGAAAAATCATCCCAAATTGCCTGGGAAATCCTGCTTCAAAATAATCCTGCAAAATTAACCAGGGCCGATGCCCTTGCAGCAAGTGTGGTATCCATGCCTGCAGCCATTCTTGCAAGGGCAATGGGATTTTTTGGAGGATGCTATACACTTGATGCTGCATGTGCTTCATCTCTTTATTCAATAAAACTTGCATGTGATGAACTCTCCTTAAACAGAGCTGACATGATGATTTGCGGAGGAGTGTCAAGACCTGATTCCATGTACACTCAAATTGGATTTACCCAGCTTCAGGCTCTCTCTTCATCAGGAAAATGCTCGCCATTTGATAAAAATGCAGATGGTCTGGTGGTGGGGGAAGGGGCTGGAATCATTGTTTTAAAACGCCTTTCAGATGCTGTTTCATGTGGTGATAAAATTTACGGAGTGATATCAGGAGCCGGCTTGTCAAATGATATTGCCGGTAATCTGGTTGCTCCGGCAAGCGAAGGTCAGATAAGGGCCATGGAAAATGCATACAAAAATGCTGCATGGTCCCCTTGTGATATCCAGGTAATGGAATGCCATGGCTCTGGAACTATTGTTGGAGATCTTGTTGAAACATCATCAATAAAAGCCATTTGGGAAAAGGGAGGCTCTCCTGATAAAAAAAATAAAATATTATCCATTGGCTCAATAAAATCCATGACAGGTCACCTGCTTACTGCAGCAGGAGCAGCAGGAATGATCAAAACCCTGGTTGCAATGGAGAAAAAACTGCTTCCACCTTCCCTTAATTTTTCATCATTACCCGATAACAGTCCTTTAAGAGATACTTTAATCAAAGTGCAGAGAGAACCTGAAGAGTGGATACCTGATTCATTGTATAATGACAGATCATCAATTGCCAGAAGAGCAGCTGTAAGTGCCTTTGGATTTGGAGGTATTAACGCCCACATACTTGTTGAAGAGTTTAATAAAAAAAATCATAAACAGTTTTTTCAAACTTCAAAAAGTATAATTCAAAAAAAGCAGACTTCTCAGAATGCCGATGCTGGCGATACCGATCATACCAGAGATGCTGATCATGCTGCTGATGCCGGTAAAATTCAAATTGCCATTGCCATTGTGGGTATGGAAGTTATAACCGGCACAGCAGAAAATTTAAAAGAATTTAAAGATCTGCTACTCCAGGATAAAAACAAGACTCTTAAAAAGTCTGAAAACTGGATCAATGAAATATCAACATATCCGGGAGAATTTCATATTCCTCCCAACCAGATTAACGATATTCTGCCCCAGCATCTAATTATGTTAAAAGCTGCCAAAGGAGCTCTTTTAAATGCCGGCATAAAACCAAGACCTGAAAAAAATGATCCTGCCAGAACAAAATTTGGTGCTGCCATTGGAATAGAGTTTGATTATGGAGCTACAGATTTCTATCTTCGCTGGAAAACAGGACTTGTTAATGATGATCTTAAAGATTCTGTCTCTCCTCCTCTGAATTCCAGCAGAACTCTTGGGGCCCTTGGCGGAATTGCTGCCAGCAGAATTGCCAGGGAATTTCATTTGGGAGGCCCGTGCTTTACAGTTTCTGCCAATAGTGCATCGGGCATTAAAGCATTAGACGCAGGGGTTAAGTCTTTAAGGTCAGGGGAAACAGATATTTTTATCTGCGGAGCTGTTGATATGGCTGGAGATCCCAGGCAGCAGGCCCTTGATAATTCCTGTTCTGGAGAGGCTGTTCCCTCAGAAGGAGCAGCCGCAGTAATTCTTAAACCCCTTGATCAGGCAAAAAAAGATGGTAACAGGATCTATGGTATTATAAAAGGTATTGGAGCCTCAAGCGGTGGAGAACTCTTTTATGAAGATACAGATGGTTTTTCTAACATAACGGAATCATATCTCCTCTCCCTTAAAAGAAGCATTGATGACGCAAACATCCCGCCATCATCCATTGGACTTTATCAAACCCATGCAGACCGGAATACTTTGGAAAAAAGCATTGAAACCAGAGTTATAAAAGATTTTTTTGGTAATGCCAATGCTTCTGATTGTTCGTTTGCGACTGTTTCTGCCTCAACGAAAACCGGAAAGTTCAGGGAACTATCAGGATTATTGTCTCTGATAAAAGGGACTATTGCTCTATATCATAAAACCATTCCTTTAGATTCTCCCTGCTTTTGGGAACAAAAGAGTCCAATAAAAAGATCTGCATGTATAGCATCCATGACCAGTGATGGAGCCTGCTCCCATGTAATTATTGAAGAATTTCCTCAAAATCATGCAAAAAGCAAACTTGATGAAAAAAATATAGCTCTGGATGTAAAATCGAAAAACCAAATTAATGAGATATCAATAAAAGTTAGAAAATGCCCTCTTGATACTGGTTTGTTAAACAAACTCTCTGTTCCTGGATCTGCTGATAATTCAGTTTCTGCATATAAACCCGTCTGGGATTCAGACCCGGCACCTGCATATAAATCTGAGCCTTCACCTGAACCAGTTTCTGTACCTGAAAATGCCTTAGAACCAGTACCTGAACAGACCCATGAACCTGAAGCAGTATCTGAACAAAATTATTTTTCTTTACCTGGAATGGACAAAACCAGGTCTGCCCCTGATAAAAAAGAATCAGATAGACCCCATTGTTTCAATGCTGTGGATGAATTTCACAAAGCTGCCACAGCCACTGCCACTGCCCACAATAAATTTCTTGATCTTTCCAGAAAAAATGTGCAAGCCTTTGAAAAACAGTTTAAATCATTAACCAGGCTTGCATCTATTTGTACAGAAAATTGTAATCATAATGGAATGACTCTTCCTGATAAACTGATTAAGCCGCTGCTTAACAAAGACGTGCTGCTTAAAAAAAAGCCTTTGTTTACAAAAGAGATGTGCATGGAATTTGCCACAGGTCTTGCAGCAAATGTTTTAGGTGATGAATTTAAAATTATTGATACATATCAGGTCAGGGTAAGGCTTCCCGATGCTCCTCTAATGCTTGTGGACAGAATAATGAGTATTGAGGGAGAGATGTTATCCTTAAAATCAGGAAAAATTGTCACACACCATGACGTGAAAGAAGGAGCATGGTATCTTGACGGAAACAAGGCCCCTGTTTCCATATCCATTGAGGCAGGTCAGGCAGATCTTTTTCTCTCATCATACCTTGGCATTGACCATAGAGTAAAAGGAAAGAGGAGCTACAGACTTCTTGATGCAAAGGTGACTTTTCATCGTTCTCTTCCTGAACCTGATGAGACCCTGGAGTACAGAATCGAAATTGACAGATTTCTTAAGCAGGGGGATGTATATCTTTTCTTTTTTCACTATAAAGGATATATAGATGAAAAACTTTTTATATCCATGCGTGATGGATGTGCAGGATTCTTTACTGATAAGGAGGTAAAAAATTCTGGTGGAATCATCCTTAAAAACGAGGATAAAGAGATAATAAAAAACAAAAGGCTCTTTAATCCCCATGTGTCGGTTAAAAAAGAAAAATATTCAGATGAAAAAATCGAAGCTTTAAGAAGAGGAGATCTTGAAGCTTGCTTTGGGAACGAATTTAAAGATTTTAAACTTGGAAAAAATTTAAGGCTTCCCGGTGGAAGAATGCACCTCATTGATAGAGTGACAGAATTTGACCCCTTTGGAGGCAGGTTCAAACTTGGTTCCATAACTGCTGAAGCTGATATCTATCCTGATTCATGGTTTCTTATCTGCCATTTTACTGATGACATGGTTATGCCTGGAACTTTAATGTATGAATGCTGTGCCCATGCCTTGAGAATTTTCACCCAGAGAATGGGATGGGTAACAAAAAATGATAACGCTTATTATGATATTATCCCCGGCCTGGAGAGTGATTTAAAATGCCGGGGACCTGTCACTCCCCAAACAAAAAAAGCTGGATATTATATTGAAATAAAAGAGATGGGATACAATCCTGAACCATATGTTATTGCTGATGCTCATATGTTTTCAGACGATCACAGGATTGTTTTTTATAAAAACATGGGAATAAAAATTTCAGGGCTTTCCTTGACAGCAATTGACTCCTGGAGAAGCTATTAATTTCGGAGATAATTTATGAAATATTCAAAAGTATTTATCAACTCAATCTGTTATGAACTTGCACCAAATGTTGTGACAACAGATGAGATTGAGGCAGAACTAAAACCGTTTTATAATGCCACAGGATTTAAATCAGGCCAGCTTGAAACAATAACCGGGATCAGGGAGAGAAGATTCTGGGATATTGACCATACACTGGCTGAAGGTTCAGCAAAAGCAGGACAAAAGGCTATTGAAGCTTCGGGTATCTCTCCTGATGAAATTGGTGCCCTGGTCTTTTGCGGTGTTGGACGGGACGGTTTTGAACCGGCAACTGCGTGTGCTGTGGCAGACAAGCTGAAAATAAGCTCCAATGCCCATGTCTATGATGTTTCCAATGCATGTCTTGGCGTGATTACAGGCATGGTCCAGGTGGCAAATGAGATTGAACTTGGCAATATCAAGGCAGGCCTTGTTGTATCATCTGAAACAGCAAGACAGATTGTAGAATCCACAATCAATGAGATCAATGAGAGAAAAAGTGTTGAATTTTACAAAAGAACAATTGCTACAATGACCGGAGGTTCCGGAGCTGTGGCTGTTCTTTTAACTGACGGCTCCGTTGGCCAAAATTCAGAACTGCACAAAATTCAGGGCGGAGTTGTGCAGCATTCCAATGAACACCACGATCTATGCCGATGGACATTTAAAGAAAAAGGAATGCCGACAGATTCAAAAATTCAGATGAGAACAAATGCCCAGGCAGTTCTTGAACATGGACTGCTTCTTGCACAAAAAACCTTTAAACTCTTTAAAAAAGAGCTTAATCTCTCGGATGAAAAATTTGATAAATTCATCTGCCACCAGGTCGGTTCAACCCATCAAATGATGTTTCACCAGGCAATCAACATTGATCCTGCAAAAGATTTTGCCACATATGCTTATCTTGGCAATATTGGTACTGTCTCACTTCCCATAACTGCTGCCCTGGCAGATGAAAGGGGATTTCTCAAAAAAGGTGATTATGTTGGATTTCTTGGCATCGGATCAGGCCTTAACTGCTTGATGATGGGAATAGATTGGTAAACAATATAAGGGCAACGGGCAGGCACAGAAACGGGCAGGCACAGGGGCCTGC
>JAYEHB010000390.1:0-5961 GCA_034659375.1 Thermodesulfobacteriota bacterium | reverse complement strand
TTTACAAAACAGAATGCATCAAGCATTGCAACAGACTCTGAAGGATGGTCAACGTTTCTCACCACAAGCGAATACCAGCTTGGATTTACAGTGGAAAGATGGCCAGAAATAAAATTTCACAAAACAAGAGAATATAATTAAGGAAATAAATTCACGACTGACAACTGAAATATTTTGCAAACGTTTACAATTCTGCAAATTGACTGTGAACGGTTACAATATTTTTATTATTTATTAAGGAGAAAAAAATGGCAGAAAAAAGAATCTTTAATTTTAACGCAGGCCCAGCAGCTCTACCACTTCCGGTTCTTGAAAAAATTCAGTCCTCTTTTCTAAATTTCAAAAACAGCGGCATGTCCATTACAGAGATCAGCCACAGATCACCTCTGTTTGATGATGTGATCAATGATGCTGCAGCAAGGACAAAAAGAATCTTAAAGCTTGATGACAGGCACCATGTTCTTTTTATCCAGGGCGGAGCAAGCCTTCAGTTTGCCATGCTTGCCATGAATTTTCTTGGAAAAGGCAAAACTGCTGACTATGTCAACACTGGAACATGGTCCACAAAAGCCATTAAAGAGTGCCAGCTACTGGACAAAACCATTAATATTGCAGCTTCGTCAGAAGATAAAAACTTTTCATATATTCCAGAGTCTCTTAACTTAACAAAAGATGCAGCCTATGTTCACATAACATCCAACAACACGATCAAAGGAACACAGTGGCATAATTTCCCTGACACAAATGGTGTTCCCATTGTGGCTGACATGTCCTCTGACTTCATGAGCCGCCCCCTTGATATTGATAAATTCGGGCTGATCTATGCAGGAGCCCAGAAAAATATCGGACCTTCCGGGCTGTGCATGGTGATCATAAGAGATGACATGCTTGAAATGGCTGAAGAGAACCTGCCATCCATGCTCAAATACTCCACCTTTTCATCCAAAAACTCCATGTACAACACTCCGCCATGCTTTGGCATATATACAGTTCAACTTGTATTACAATGGCTGGAGGAAGAAATCGGAGGTATTGAAAAAATGGAGGAGCACAATATAAAAAAAGCATCACTTCTCTATGATTTCATGGATCAGACCGATTTTTATAACGCCACCGCTGAGAAGAACAGCCGCTCTTTAATGAATGTCACTTTCCGCCTTCCAACGGAAGATCTTGAAAAAAAGTTTATAGCAAAGGCCGCTGAAAACAGCCTTGGCGGTTTAAAAGGCCACAGATCTGTTGGAGGATGCCGGGCATCCATATATAACGCAGCCACCATGGAAGCAGTTGAGGCCCTTGTTGATTTTATGAAATCCTTTGCAAAGGAGAATTAAAATGAAAGTTCTTGTAAGCGACGTAATGGGTGAAGCAGGCATTGAGATCTTCAGGAATCAGGAAGGAATAGAAGTTGACGTTAAAACAGGACTATCCCCTGATGAGCTGAAGGAGATCATTGGAGAATACCATGGCCTTGCCATTAGAAGTGCAACAAAAGTTACAAAGGAGCTCCTTGACGCTGCCACAAACCTTAAAGTAATTGGAAGGGCAGGCATTGGTCTTGACAATGTTGATATCCCGGCGGCAACAAAAAAAGGGATTGCAGTTATGAACACCCCTGGCGGCAATACTGTTACAACTGCCGAACATGCCATTGCCATGATGATGGCAATGACAAGGAATATCCCCAGAGGGACTGCCACCATAAAACAGAATCAATGGGCAAAAAAAGCGCTCCAGGGCAGGGAGATGTTTAACAAAACTCTTGGAGTGATAGGATTTGGCAATATTGGTTCCATTGTTGCCAACAGAGCCCAGGGACTTAAAATGCAGGTGATTGTATTTGATCCCAATTTCACTTCAGAGCACATTGAAAAAGCAGGATATGAAAGCGTAACACTTGAAGAACTTTACAAAAAAGCTGACTATATAACCATCCATGTGCCAAAACTTGAAAGCACAACAAATCTTCTTAACAGAGAAGCCTTTGCCATGATGAAGGACGGAGTCATGGTGGTCAACTGTGCCAGGGGCGGTATAATCAATGAATCTGATCTTTATGATGCCATTGTCTCAAAAAAGGTTGCAGGTGCGGCCCTTGATGTGTTTGAAACAGAACCCCCGACAGACAATCCTCTGTTATCACTTGATGAGGTTATTGCAACACCCCACTTAGGAGCATCAACTCTTGAGGCCCAGACCAATGTAGCAGTTGCCGTGGCAAATCAGATAAATGCATATCTTGTGAATGATACCATTATAAATGCTGTAAATGTTCCTTCAGTAACAGGGGATCTTCTTAAAAAACTTAAGCCCTTTCTCTATCTTTCTGAAAAAATGGGGCTGATGCAGGCACAATTGACAAAAGGTCCTTTTAAAGAGATATCCATAGAATATGCAGGCAATTTTCATGATCTTGATCTTAAATCTGTGACAATTGCAGCAGTTAAAGGACTTCTTACACCGCTTGTAAAGTATGAAGTCAACTCTGTAAATGCCACTGCCCTTGCAAAACAGATGGGAATAAAAGTATCTGAAACCACCAGCCCTGAGAGTGAAAATTATCTAAACCTCATTAAAATAAAAGTGGAATCAGAAAAAGAGACAAACCTTGTTGCAGGAACCATTTTTGGGAAAAATGATGCAAGGATAATAAGAATCAACAAATTCCGGCTTGAGGTTATCCCAAAAGGGCATCTTGGGCTGATACACAATATTGATAAACCAGGCTCCATTGGAGGCATAGGCACATGCCTTGGAAAACACAATATCAATATTGAAAGAATGATGGTGGGCCGTGAAGATGACGGAGATAGAAACATAATATTTTTGAGAACAGATACTCCTGTATCTGAAAGCGTAGTAAAGGAGATAAGTGAACTTGGACTTGTAAATTCCATGATCACATTTGAATTGTAGGGAATGAAAAAACGAGAAAGAGAGATACCATACAACTATACATCAGCGGATGATGATCAGGTCATAACCCATCTTTTTGGCCATGAAATGCTCAGCATCCTTGAAAAGTTAAGAACAAAAAGGATTACAGGAAGGTCTGCAAGACTCTTATTCAGGTTCATGGGGGATATGTTCATCATTGAAAGAAATCCCTTTATATTTCAAGACCTCATGGATCATCCTGTTAAAAAAAGATCTTTTTTCAAGTCCATTGAAAAAGATCTTGGCATAATTGAACAAGGTACAAAAGAGCAGCAGGTATTTCTGGTGATTAAAAAATGCCGGAAATATCTTGCAGATCTTTCCAAAAGAATCTGTGCTGTATCTTCAGACCATAAAAGAATACTTAAAATCCTTGACCCCATTGTGGGCAAAGATAATATCTATTTTGATCCGTTCAATCTCACAGCACATGCCACAGACGCAACGGACTGGAGGCTTTACCCTCCGGTCGCTGTTGTGCGCCCTTCAAAGGAATCCCAGGTGGCACCTCTGGTGCTTGCCGTAAAAGAGCTTGGGCTGAATATAATACCAAGGGGCGGAGGCACAGGTCTTACAGGGGGCAGCATCCCCCTTACTCAAACATGTGTTATGATAAACACGGAAAAGCTCAACAGCATAAAGGGTATTAAGCAGTTAAAAACAGAATCAGATAAAAGCTTTTCCGGGATTGAACTTGAGGCCGGGGTGATCACAGAAGATGCAATGAGCTTTGCCAAAGAAAAAAAGCTGATCTTTGCAACAGATCCCACAAGCTCCTGGGCCTCCACCATTGGCGGCAATCTTGCTGAAAATGCAGGGGGCAAAACAGCAGTTCTCTTTGGAACTGCCATTGATAATATCCTGTCGTACAAAATTGTCATGCCCGACGGAAAAATGTTAACTGTCCTGAGAAAAGATCACTCGTTAAAAAGAATCCTGCCCGATGATGTGCTGATCTTTGAAGTAAGAGACCAGAACCAGAACCTTGTACGGGAGATCACCCTTACAGGGGATGAGATACGAAAAAGAGGTCTTGGAAAGGATGTTACCAATAAAACATTAAACGGGCTGCCTGGAATTCAAAAGGAAGGATGTGACGGCATTATCACATCTGCCACATTTATTCTCCATCCTGAGTATAATCTTAAAAAAACCTTTTGTATGGAATTTTTTGGCAATGACATGACAGAAGCCGGCAAGGTTATTGCTGAAATATCCATGGCCTTTACAGCTCCAAAAGAGATATCAGATTCCTCTGCAAACCCGAAAAATGTAAACCTGGAAGATACAGATTCCAAAAATGTAATACCAGAAGATACAAAACAAGAAACTGCAGATCCCAAAATACCAGAAGATACAAAACAAGAAGCTGCAGATCCCAAAAATATAAACCAGGGAAAAGAGGCTGCCCTGATTGCTCTGGAACACTTTGATGAAGAGTACATCAAAGCCATTGATTATAAAACAAAGGCAACGGGAAATGGAAAGCTTAAGGCAGTACTCCTCATTGACATGGTGGCAGATGCCCGTGAAGAGCTTAAAAAAGGGGAAAAAAAGCTTGCCGCTATCATGACCGGATATGATCTGACAGAACTTACCGTGGCAAAAGATAAAAAAGAGGCTGAACGATTCTGGAGGGACAGAAAAAAACTTGGAGCCATTGCAAAAAGAACAAACGCATTCAAGCTTAACGAGGATATTGTTCTGCCCATTGCATCTCTGGCTGATTTTTCCGATTATGTTGATAAATACAACATAAAGGAAAAAAAGTTTAACCAGAACAATCTTATCAGCAATATACTTTTCTATCTTGAAACGGCTGAACCATTGGAAGATCCCCAGTGGCTTGTGGGCAAAATCAACCGTGCAAGGGAGATGGCAGAACAAACCCGGGAAAAACTGAAACTGGCATCAAGAAAGAGTATTAACGATGAAATCCATGCAGATGAATTTTATAGAGGAGTTCTTGAGCTTCTCCGGGGTTTCACCCTTGTCACTGAAAATACAAAAAAAATATACAACAAAACAAAATCACAACTCATTGTAATTGCCACCCACATGCATGCAGGGGATGGAAATGTCCATGTCAACATCCCGGTTCTTTCAAATGACAGAGAGATGATGAAACGGGCAGGTGTAACGGCAGATAACATCATGGCAAAGGCAGTGGAACTCAACGGAGCTGTAAGTGGTGAACATGGCATTGGAGTAACCAAATTCCGCCATCTTTCCAGAGAGAGAGTTGAGGAGCTTGCAAAATACAGAAAAAGAGTAGATCCCTTTAAAATCATGAATCCCGGCAAGCTGTGTGATGCTGATGTTATTGACAGGATATATACTCCTTCTTTCAACCTTTTGGAGCTTGAGGCAGGTATTTTAAAGTACACCTCCCTTGAAAGCCTTGCATCAAAAATTGCCAATTGCGTAAGATGCGGAAGATGCAAGGCATCATGCCCTGTGTTTTATCCTAAAAAGAATCTTTTTTTCCATCCAAGGAACAAAAATCTTGGTATTGGAGCGTTAATCGAGGCTCTGCTCTATGTGACCCAGAGGACACACTCCACAAAATTTAAAATACTTCATCATCTGGAAGAGATTGCTGATCACTGCACAATCTGCCACAAATGTCATACCCAGTGTCCTGTAAATATTGATTCAGGAGAAATCTCTGTCATGGCAAGGGAGATTCTTGCAGAAAGAAAATTTAAGCACACTTCCATTGCAACCAGTTTGTCACTTAACTATCTTGAAACCCGCAATCAGTATACAAACTTTGGCATGAGAAAAATAATCTTAGGCTTTGGAGGAAGCGCCCAGAGAAACGCCAGTGCCCTTCTTAAAAAGATTCCTGATTTTAAATCTTTTAAATCCAAAAAAATTTTTCAATTGTTAAAATCACCTGTGCCTGCAACACCAAAAGATACATTACGTTCTATAATGCCAAGGTGTGATACAAACCAGGCAATTCTTGCAGAACCTGAAGAAGAAGCATTATATACTGTATTTTATTTTCCAGGATGCGGT
>JAYEHB010000389.1:0-5966 GCA_034659375.1 Thermodesulfobacteriota bacterium | reverse complement strand
TTTAGCGGCTATTTAGGTATTGTTTCAAAATTTAAATCAAAAAGAACAATAAAATCCCTTAATAAAACAATTGCATCCCATCTTGAGATGATATCTTCCTTAAAAATAGAGCTTGAGGCCTTTAAAAATGATCCCTATCATAAAGAGCCTGAAGAACTTGAAGAACTTGAAGAGCTTGAAGAGCTTGAAGAGCTTGAAGAACAAAAGCAGGAAGACGTAAAAAAAGAGGCTGAGGCTGAGTCTGAAAACAGTGAAAATATGGAGAAAGCATAATAGATAATTATCTGCTGTTTCTGCCATGAGCGTTAAAAAAAATACCCCCATGATGGAGCAGTATCTCTCCATCAAAGAAAAATATCATGATGCAATCCTCTTTTATAGAATGGGGGATTTTTATGAAATGTTCCATGGAGATGCAAAAAAAGCTGCTGCTCTTCTGGAGATAACTCTTACTTCAAGAAATAAGAGCCAGGGGACACCCATACCCATGTGCGGTGTACCCTTTCGTGCTGCAGACACTTATATTGCAAAGCTCATTGAAAAGGGCTGCAAGGTTGCTGTTTGTGAGCAGATGGAAGATGCTTCAAGTACAAAAGGACTTGTAAAAAGAGAAGTTGTCAGGGTGATAACTCCAGGCATGATTCTCAATGAAGAGCTTCTGGATAAAAAATCCAATAATTTTCTTTTATCTCTCTGCATGGATAAAAATTCTGCAGGGCTTTCCTTTCTTGATATTTCCACAGGAATGTTTCGTACTACAGAAACAGAGACCCAAAATGGCCGGTTCCCCGCATCTCTCATTGATGAGGCTTTAAGGGTTGATGCCCGTGAGATACTTCTGCCCTCTTTTTTTAAAAAAAATCCGGCCTTTAATTATATTAAAGAGTTTTTTTCTGATAAACAGATCACCTATATTGAAAAAAACGCTTTTAATCTTGCAAAAGCACAAGAGAGACTCACTTTAAAATTTAGCACAAGAAGTCTTAAGGGCTTTGGATGCGAAAATCTCACTGCAGGGATCTGTGCTGCCGGTGCTGTGATTTTTTATGTTGAAGAGACACAGCTTCAAGATAGCTATCACATATCAAATCTGACAAAATATGATTTAAACAATTATATGATCATTGATGACAGATCCTGCAAAAATCTTGAGCTTTTAAAAAATATTCAGTCTGGAGATAAAAAAGGCACTCTCTTAAACATTCTGGACAAAACTGTCACTGCCATGGGCAGCAGGCTTATTAAGAGCTGGCTCAGATACCCGCTTATGGACAGAGATCACATAGAAAAAAGACTTTTGGCTGTTAATGAGGCAAAACAGAACAACATTTTACGCAAAAGTATCAGAATTCATCTGAAATCTGTTTATGATCTTGAGCGCCTTGGAAGCAGAATCTCCATGGGCCATGGCAATGCAAGGGATCTTACTTCTCTTAAGAGATCTCTTTTTAAGCTGCCTGAATTGTTTGGGGAGCTTAACAAGCTTAACTCTTCCCTGTTTAAGGGGGATAATATTAAAGACAGGGAAAAGATTGCAGAGGAACTTACCAGTCTTGCTTCTCTTATCCATGGTGCCATAAGAGAAGATTCCCCCCATACTCTTAATGACGGTGGACTGATCAAGGATGGGTATAATCAGGAACTTGATGAAGTTTTAGAAATTGCAAGGGATGGCAAGGCGTGGATAGCAAAAGCCTCGGTTCTGGAAAAAAAGAAAACAGGATTAAGTTCTCTTAAAATTAAATTCAACAAAGTATTTGGTTATTTCATAGAGGTTTCAAAAGCCCAGTCAAAATCAGTCCCTGATAATTATATCAGAAAACAGACCCTGGTAAATGCAGAAAGATTTATCACAGATGAGCTTAAAGAAGTTGAGTCAAAGGTGTTAAATGCCCAGGAAAAAAGGAGTGCACTTGAATACCTGATTTTTTGTGAAATAAGAGATAAAATTGTTAAAAAAACTTCATCAATTCTTATAATGGCAGATTTTCTTGCAAAGGTTGATACTATTTTATCCCTTGCCGAGGTGGCAGATGAAAACAATTACGCTAAGCCTGAAATAAACAATGCACAGATCACAGAGATTAAAGAGGGAAGACATCCTGTTGTTGAAAAAATGGTCCAGGGTGAAAGATATGTGCCAAACTGCATAAGATTAGACAATGAAAACAATCAGGTTCTTATTATAACAGGCCCCAACATGGCTGGAAAATCAACTGTTCTGCGCCAGGTGGCACTTACAGTTTTAATGGCCCAGATGGGATCATTTGTTCCGGCACAAAAGGCATCTTTATGCATAATAGACAGAATTTTTACCAGGGTTGGTGCCCTGGATAATCTCTCCCAGGGCCAGAGTACATTTATGGTGGAAATGGAAGAGACTGCCAATATTGTCAACAATGCAACGGAGAACAGCCTTGTAATCCTTGATGAAATTGGAAGGGGCACAAGCACCTTTGACGGCATGAGCATTGCCTGGGCAGTAGCTCAGTATTTACATGACCTTAACGGGAAAGGTGTGAAAACACTTTTTGCAACTCACTACCATGAGCTTATAAAACTTGATAAAACTTTGCCCAGGGTTAAAAATTTCAATATTGCTGTAAAAGAGTTTAACGATAATATCATATTTTTAAGAAAACTTGTCAAAGGAGGGACAAACAAGAGCTATGGCATACAGGTTGCGAGACTTGCAGGAGTTCCTGACAAGATTATTGCAAAGGCCAAAGAGATCCTGCATTATGCTGAAAATAATGGCACTTCCAGTGAAAACAGACCCTGTGTGGAAGAGAACAAAACTGTTTCAGAACAGATGGACCTGTTTAAAACTGAAAACCATAATAACAAAATTATTGCCATGATTAAGGAGGTTGATATTTCATCCATAACTCCGGTTCAAGCCCTTAACATTCTAAATAATATACAGACAAAGGTTAACAGTCCCACCCATAAGGGGTGAGGTTTCTGTTTAGGGACTGAGATCCATGCTGAGAATTAAATCATATTTACCTGTTTCTTTTGCTTCATCTGTTTCTGTTCTTTTGTTTTTTATTCTGTTAATTATATTTTCTCTTCCGGAAATATCTTCAGGGTCCACAGGAAAAGAGAGATATATAGCAGCAGACAGATGTTATAAAAAGTTGAGACACAGTCCAGCAAAACAGAAGTATAGAGAAAACTGGCTTAAATGTATTGACAAGTATCAGAGAGTTTTTACTAAAGATCCATCAGGAGCCTGGGCAGCAGCTGGCATGTACAGATCTGCCCAGATCTATATTGAACTGCACAAAAAATCTTTCAGAAAAGCGGACAGGGGCGAAGCCATTGATCTTCTTAAAAGAGTACAAAAAAGGTATCCTTCAAGTGTATACAGTGCAAGGGCCAGACATCTTTTAAAGAACATATCTGATGAAATAAAGTGCATTGCTGATAAAAATAATAACAAGTGTACCACAGTAAAAAAGTCGATCAAACCAAATCCTGATCTTAAACCAAAGCCGAAATCCAGGCATAAAACAGAGCAAAAACTTAAACATCAAACAGCACCTGGACTGAAAACAGAGCAGGAACTGAAACATAAAACTGTGACTGAACAAATTTTGGGTAATGACACATATGTCACAGGACTTCGATTCTGGTCAAACCCTGATTACACAAGGGTTGTCATTGATGCTTCCAAAGATAGCCATTTTAGCCACAGACTTTTAAAAAAAGATCCATCCATTAACCAACCCCAGCGCCTCTATGTTGATCTTAAGAATTCCAGACTTGGAAAAAATCTGCCAGGACTTACTGCAATTAATGACAATCTTCTGCTCCAGGCAAGAGCCGGCCAGCATACTCCCCACTCAGTCAGGGTTGTTGTGGATATAAAATCCTTTGATAATTACAAAATTTTTTCTTTAAAAGATCCATTCAGGCTGGTTATTGATGTATGGGGGAAAAAAGCAAAAAAGCAATATCATGCAAAAAGTCCTGGAAAAAATCATGGAGAAAACAAAGCTTCCAGATTATCCACGGACAATATACGATCATCAGCCATTGCAAAACAATTTGCCCTTGGGGTTAGAAGAATTGTAATAGACCCGGGACATGGTGGAAAAGATCCTGGAGCACCAGGGTTTTTTAAAGGTATATGGGAGAAAGATATAATTTTGCAAATATCGAAGAAGCTTGCTGAAAGAATGCGAAACCGCCTTAAATGTGATGTGCTGCTCACAAGATCCAGTGACAGATATCTTACACTTGAAGAGAGAACAGCCATTGCAAATACAAAAAATGCTGATCTTTTCATATCCATGCACTGTAATGCAGCAAGGAACAAAAAACTTACCGGTATAGAGACCTATTATTTAAACCTTGCAACTGATGATCAGGCAATATCCGTTGCTGCACGGGAGAACGCCACTTCCAGGAAAAACATCAGTGATCTTGAATCAATCCTTACCGATCTCATGCAAAACGCTAAAATAAATGAATCCTCAAGACTTGCAAACATAGTTCAAACTTCCCTTTGTTCAAACATGAAGAAAAAATATTCAAACATCAATGACCTTGGAGTAAAACAGGCACCATTCTATGTTCTTCTTGGAGCAAGAATGCCTTCCATACTTATTGAAACATCTTTTTTAAGCAACAAAAGAGATTGTAAAAGGCTTGTCAGTTCAAAATATCAAACTAATATTTGTGATTCCATAATAGATGGTGTAGAAAAGTATATAAAAGAAACAAACCCGGAGAAATTATAAACTTTAAAAAAATGGAGGAAACAATGGCATTTGAAAATCTTATTCTTGAAATTGAAAACAGTGTTGCAGTTCTTTATTTTAACAGACCAAAAGCATTAAATGCCCTTAATAAGGCTTTGCTTGACGAGCTTAGTATTGTGCTGGATGAAATTGAAAACAACCAGGATATCAAAGTTCTTGTTTTAACAGGAGCAGGAGAAAAGGCATTTGTGGCTGGAGCAGATATCTCAGAAATTGCCAGAATGACCCCGCTTCAAGGTAAAATTTTCTCTTCAACCGGCCAGAAAATATTTTCAAGGATTGAAAACCTACCCTTTCCTGTGATTGCAGCAGTAAACGGGTTTGCCTTAGGTGGCGGAACTGAAGTTGCCCTTGCATGTGATTTCATATATGCTTCGGAAAAAGCCTCATTTGGCCTTCCTGAAATCACCCTGGGAATTATTCCTGGATTTGGCGGAACCCAGAGACTGACAAAAATAGTTGGAACCAATATGGCAAAGGAGATGATATTTACCGGAAAAATTATTTCAGCTTCAGAAGCAGAGAAAATTGGACTTGTCAACAAGGTTTTTGCCCCTGAGTCACTAATGGATGATGTTTTAAAATGTGCAAAATCCATTGTTTTAAAGGGCAGAGTTTCCTTAAGAGCTGCCAAAGAATCTGTGGAATCAGCTCAGAACGTGGATATTTTAACAGGATGCAGAATTGAAACTGATGCATTTGCAGTATGTATGACAAGCCCTGATGCAAAAGAAGGAACAACAGCATTTCTTGAAAAGAGGAAACCTCTTTTTACCGGGACTCTTGAATCATAACCGGTTTACTAAATCCGGGTTTGGTTCTAACGTCGGCCATATATCCTGATTGCAGGAACAACGGAGACCATCAAGTGGCCGAATATAGAACCAAGCCCCTAAATCCCATTGTCATCATCGAAATTCTGTCTAATTCTACAGAGAGTTATGATAGAGAGTTTAAAGTTTACCCATTATCAGCGTATTTTTATATGAAAGTCCTTCCAACTATTTGGAAGCAAATGACTTTCATTCTTTGTTGTGGCCGATGCAGTAACCATGCTCCGGCCATGCCGGTTATATGAAAGTCCTGGCACACCAGGAGTAGGGGCAACCCCCTGTGGTTGCCCTTCATCATTTGTTGTGTGCAGACTTAGACCACCAAAGCTGCCCGTGGCAGTTATCAGTTATAAAAAAAGGTGTA
>JAYEHB010000388.1:0-5968 GCA_034659375.1 Thermodesulfobacteriota bacterium | reverse complement strand
ATTTTGGATTTTTTTCCATCCTTTTCAAAATTAACCTCTTTAGCCACAAGAACCTCTTTGTCGTCAAGTTCCTTACAAAGAGTCTGGGTTACAGTCAATTCTGACTGAAACTTTTCAAGAAAGTTCATGGCATTCTGGGAAATATCAGACAAATCTCCATTTGCAGTAAACATTGGCTCACCCTGATCTGCTGCAAAGTGGGGAGCCTCTCTGTCAATACAAAAAACATACGTATTCTTTTCCTGATCTTTCTTATCTGAATTGGCAAAAACAAAGGGGTATCGTCTGATATGTGCAGGTATATATGGAACCTTCCATGAACCATCCCCATTAACATAGAGATTCGTTTTCTGATTCAATGCAAACAAAACAAGGGGGGCAGCTCCGTCAACAGGAAAAACAACAGGATAATATCTGCTTGCCTGAAGAAACTCCGAAGCACTCACAGGAGAACTTGTAATATTCTTAGCAAATTCATATCCACTAATTTTATCAAATCTTAAATTCTGGTGAGTATTTTTACTTAATGGCTCAATTTTTTTAAACATTTTTCCTCTCTTTTTAAATTTTTAAATAAAACCTCGTTCAAATGTACTGTAATTATCAAAGTTTCATTCGTCAACAAAAACACCCATAATATATTTAATTGGGAGGATATTGAGAACCTGAAATATCTGATGGGACATATTGAGAAACCAGGTTTATAAACTCTTCTTTT
Organism: Thermodesulfobacteriota bacterium; assembly: GCA_034659375.1. Taxonomy (GTDB): domain Bacteria; phylum Desulfobacterota; class Desulfobacteria; order Desulfobacterales; family Desulfobacteraceae; genus DATFJZ01. The sequence goes on along the minus strand of JAYEHB010000388.1, from coordinate 5,250 downwards.
ATCTTCTCTGAATCATATTCAGCTGCATACTGTTCAAGTTTTGCAAGGGAACCGTTCAACCTTTCAAGTGACCGCCCGTTGCCTTTAAGTATCATAATGTTTTTATGGGAAGTTTTAACAACATTCTCATTTTCTAAAACAAATTCCTCAAAAAGTTTTTCACCTTTACGCAGTCCAATATACTCTATTTTGATATCAATATCAGGTTTATAACCATAAAGAGTGATCATATCCCTTGCCATATCATCAATTTTAATCGGTGTTCCCATATCAAGCACAAATATTTCACCAGCTTTACCCATTGCACCGGATTGAAGAATCAACTGACATGCTTCAGGAATAGTCATAAAAAAACGGGTCACTTCGGGATGGGTAACAGTAACAGGCCCACCCTCTTTTATCTGCTTTTTGAAAATAGGAACGACACTTCCACCACTTCCTGCAACATTGCCAAACCTGACAGTCATGAATTTTGTACTGCTCATATCCATCAAATTCCTGTTTTGCACATAAATTTCAGCAATACGCTTGGATGCTCCCATTATGCTTGTTGGACGTACAGCCTTATCAGTTGAAACAAAAACAAAACTATCAACCTTATATTCATTTGCAGCGTCAACAACATTCACCGTTCCCATAATATTGTTCAGCACAGACCTTTCCGGCTGTCTTTCAAGCATTACCACATGTTTATACGCAGCTGCATGAAATACAATGTCAGGAGCAAATTCTTTAAATATTTTTTTTATCTGATCTCTGTGCTGAATATCAGCTAAAACAGAAAAAACTGTGGTATCGCTGAAATGCCTTTTAATATCATATTCAATCTCAAAAAGAGGCGTTTCAGCTCTATCAAGAAGGATAACAGATTCAGGGGCAAACCTGCAGATCTGCCTTGAAAGTTCAGACCCAATGGAACCGCCGGCACCAGTTACAAGAACTCTTTTATTTTTCAGGTACAACTCAACTTCTGCAAGATTAAGAACAACAGGTTCTCTGCCAAGAAGATCGGAAAAAGAGACTTCCCTTATTGCTCTAAATAGTCCTCTCTGATCAATGAGCTCTGCCATATCAGGAATAATCATAAATGGAAGCCCGCTTTTCTCACAAATATCAACAACCCTTCTCATTCTTGGAATTGCTTCTCCTGAAAGAGCAATAAGCAATTCATCTGCCCCAACCATATCAGCTACAGTGTCAAGATGATCAATTGAATGAAGCACTGGAATCCCATGAATCAGCCTTGCCTTCTTTTTAGGATCATCATCCAGAAACCCAACAGGATCATATTTTATCAAAGAATTTTTAAGAATCTCTTTTACAATTCTTTCCCCACTGTCTGAAGCACCTATTATAAGAAGTTTTTTCAAACCACGGTCAGACCCTTTAAATTTTAATATTAATTGATCCATATTAAACAAGACTGACATCTCTGATTTGTACAAAAAATCAAAAAAGAATCTGACACCTATTCTGAAACAGGAGATAAAAAAAATGGTAAAAATCATATCCAGTAAAAAAACTGATCTGGGCAAACCTGTAAAACCTCTTATAAAAACCAATAACGTGGTGATCAAAAGAGTAGAGACGAGAGATGCTTTTACAACATTAACAAGATCAGCAACACCGGTATATCTCCACATTCCTCTGTAAAGGTCAAAACAGTAAAACAGAAAAATCTTGGATACTACAAAAACAGGAATAAGCTTTTGAAAGGAGAGTGCAAAAGGCGAAAAAGCACTGTCAAACCTTGCGACACATGATAAATATGCAGCCAGACATATCAACACCACATCTATAAATAAAACCAGAAATGAATTTTTTGAAAAAATTAATTTTCTTTTTAAACCTGCCATTTAGCAACCCTGTACCTAACCATACCGGAGAAAAAAGCAAAACCAGCAAAACTTAGTCCCACAGGCAAAAACACCCGGTATGCATGCTGTTGATAAAAATAAAGAACACCTATACCCGTAATCATCTGAACAACAAAATATAGCAGAGCAACAACAAAGTGACTGAAACCAGCCTCATTTACAAGTATTTGATAAAGATGGCTTCGGTGTGCCTTAAAAAGGTTCTCACGTTTTTTTATTCGTATGACCATTGTGGTAACAGCATCTGCATAAAATGGAAACAAAAATGCGATATAAAGAAAAAAATCATTAATGGAGTTAACAGAAATCAGAACAATACCTCCAAATAAAAAACCAATCATCAGACTTCCGCAGTCTCCCATAAAAACTTTTGCACCTGGAAAATTAAATGGTAAAAACCCTAGACATGCAAAGAGTAAACTTAAAACAAGAACAGATAACAGAGTATCACTTCCAGAAGATCTCAAAAAAAGCCAGCATAGAAAAAAAAGAGCAGATGCAGTTAATCCGGCAATACCATTAATGCCATCCATAAAGTTATAGCAATTTGCAGTTCCTGTGATAAATATTACCCAGAAGATAATATAACAAAAATTAAAAGAACCAGACCCCATGGAAAAAACAGCTAAAACCATAACAAAAGCTGCTCCTGTTTGCAAGCAAAGCCTTACAAAGGGAGAAATACCTTTTCTGTCATCCATTAATCCCAGAATAGCAACAAATACAACGGGCAGCCAGAAACAGATATGACACTCCAGTATAATAGAAGAAATTATAAACGCAACTAAAACACCTATACCTCCGCCTTTTGGTGTTGGTTTTACATGGGAACTTCTTCTGGAGGGATAATCAACAAAACCAGCAAATGTCCCAAAACGGGCACACGCCCACGCTCCTGCTGCACCAGATAATAATGAGATTAGATATAAAATTATTTTATGTTCAACCATTAAAAAACACTCTTCTCTTTTCGACTTTTATTTTTCTTGTTTTTACTCAGTTCCAGGGTACTTATAGTACCATTTTTAATACAAATATAACCAAAAATATATGAAAAAAAATTAGTGTTTAAATTAGACCTCATCCTTCCCGCATGGAGCGGTCGGCATTAATTAAAAGAGGTTCCAGAAGATAACTTATAACACTGCGTGTATCAGTTGTTATGTAGCAGGCTGCCGGCATGCCGGGAGAAAGATATGCATTATTCTCCTTTAAAACTTTTTGCGTCACTTCAATGTGTGCAACATAATAACTGGTCATCCCGCGTGGAGTCTGTTCACTAATCAGATCCGGAGATATATAGGTAACTATACCTGGAACAGGAGGAGTGGTATCCCGGTTAAAGGCACTCAAAGTAACCTTTGTTTTTTGACCTTTATGTACCCTGGTAATATCCTGGGGCCTTATCCTGGCATCAATAATCAATATTGAATTGGCAGGCACAATATCAAGTAGAGGCATACCCGCACTGATTACACCGCTCTCCTCGGAATGGACACGCATATTAATAATCTCGCCGCTCATGGGAGCCCTGACTGTAAGACGATGGCGTGTATCTACAGCAGGCTTGATCTGCTCCTGAATTTCAAAAATAATATCTTTTACCTCTCCAAGCTGTGTAATGGCTTTTTCACGATACTGATTTTCTATATCAACAATCCTCAGCTTAAATTCCTCTATCTTCTGCATGTACTCAGCAATATTTTGCTTTAACATGCCCCTGCGCCCCTTATGCTCAAAATGACTTCTCTGCATTGCCATTATCTCTGGTTTGCCCATGTATTTATCCTGAAACAGACCTTTCTTTACCTCAAGCTCTTCTTCCAGATTCATAATTATATCTTTTTGAGTGTTATACTCTTCCTTGGCACCGTCAATTCTGTTCCACAGCTGCTTTATCTGGGAATGGTACAATGAAATTTTGCCCTTAATATCTGAACGGCGGGATTGAAAAATTTTCTCTTCCCCTTCCATAATTTTTAAAACATTTTTATTTTTACATTCCAGCAGCTCATTGGCCCAGCTTATACTTACATCCATTCCGGTTTCAGCATGCAAACGATCGGCTACAGCCATTTTAGCCCATAACCGACCCTGGAGAAGATCAACATTTGCCTCAACCCTGGTGCTTTTAAGTCTGATAAGAATATCATTTTTTTCAACCTTGTCCCCTTCCTTAACAAAAATCTCATCAATAATTCCACCCTCCAGATGCTGAACCACTTTACGTTCACCAGAGACTTTAACAATACCAGGTGCAATTACAGCACCCTGAAAAGGAAAATATACAGACCATACTCCAAGACCGCCAAAAAAGAAAAATATCACCAGCAAACCTGCAATGATAAATTTTGTGGGGTTAGTGCTTAAAACTTTACTCTTCTGTTTCATTATTTATCTCCTGATTAATCCTTTTTAACTGGTTCCTCTGATGGATTTTGCTGTTCTGTTTGCGTTGCCTGTTCGCCCTGGGGCTGATTCGGCTGTACGTGTTTTACCTGTATCGGCTGCTGTGCCTGGGATCGGGGCTGCTGCTGCATTGCCTGGGGATGGGACGGCTGCTGCGCCTGCTGCACCTGTTGTGGCTGCTGTGCCTGCTGTGCCTGCTGCTGTGCCTGCTGCGGCTGTGCCTGCTGCTGCTGTTGATTTGCCAATTTTGCCATCACTTCCCGGGTTGGACCAAACATGGCAACCTGGCCTTCCTTAAGCATTAAAATTTTATCTGTGTTCACCAGAAGGTTGGGCCTGTCAGTAACCACTACCACTGTTCTTTTCTCTTTTTTCAATATCTGCAAAGCCATGAACAAAGCCTTAAAACCAGCATCATCCAGATTAAGATGGGGCTCATCCATCACCACTATTTGAGGATCATTATACAGAGCCCGTGCCAGGGCAAGCTGCTGTCTCTGACCGCAGGAAAGATTTTTTCCTGTACTGTCAATTTTAAAATCATACCCCTTGGGAAGCTTTAAAACCATATCATGACAATGGGCTTTTTGACAGGCCAGAATAACTTTATCAGGATCAACCTGTTGTAACCTTGCAATATTTTCACTGACAGTTCCAGAAAAAAGCTCTGTTTCCTGGGGAAGGTAACCAATATGCTTTCCGAGATCTTCTCTTTTCCACTGGGATATTTCTGCTCCATCAAGGCGCATCTTGCCTGCAAGGGCAGGCCAGATTCCAAGCACAATTCTCATCAAAGATGTTTTCCCGGATGCTGCGGGTCCTAAAATTCCTAATGTTTCTCCCGGCTCAAGCAGAAAGGATATATTACGCAAAATGGTAATACCTTTTAAACCAAAAGTAACATTCTCAGACTGGAGCCTGCCGGCAGGTTTTGGCAGAGAAAGGGTGTTATTATTTTCCTCTG
>JAYEHB010000387.1:17066-20467 GCA_034659375.1 Thermodesulfobacteriota bacterium | reverse complement strand
TGGAAAGTACCTGTATGAGGTCAGCGGCATAGGGCTTTGTCAACTTTTGTTGATCTTGAAAGTCTTTGCAACAGAGACTCTGCTCCGTTCTGGAACTAACAAACCAGTTGGTCCACATCGACATTGTCCAACGCCGAAGTCCCTGCAAGCGAGGGACTCCGGTCTGCTTAAACCCTCGCAGCCAGTGAAGGGAGTTCCTCGCTTGCAGGGACTCCCTCGAGACTTAGCCTACCCAATCAGCTATGTTTACTTCCCTCTGCTGACATTTCCTTCAACGACTCGACTTGTGGAGCATCGAGGTCAGCCTGTATATGTTCTAAACGGCTGCTAAAAAAACTACTTTTAGCTGTCTAATCAAACCACAAATCAGCAATGCTGATTCGAGCCTAAAGAATTGAGCTTTTGCAAGCCCAAGTCTTCAGACTTGGGTTGTTGACTTCAGCGAAGTCCCTAATTTGAAAAATTTAAAAATTATCATACACAAAGAAGTTTCTTTAGCAGTTTTTCTGCTTTAAGTCCAGAGCCAATTAAACTTATTTTTCTGTTAAAGTTTTTATCGGTTCTGATTGTGATGTCAATATCAAAACAGATAAGGGCTTTATCAATTATTCCAGGCCATTCAATAATAATGGCAGCGTTGGATTCAACTATTTCATCAAAGCCCAGATCTTCCAGCTCATCACTTGTGCTTAAGCGGTATAGATCCATGTGGCATAGCTTAATTCTTCCAGGGTATTCATTAATAATATTGTAGGTAGGACTTGTTATATAATAGTTGTCAGGAACCCCAAGCCCTTTTGCCATTCCTTTGACAAATGTAGTCTTGCCTGCACCAAGATCACCTGCGAGTCCAATGGCTATTTTCGATGAAATAAGCCTGCCTGTTTTTTCTCCAAGATTTCTGGTTGTTTGATCAGAAGTACTTGTTATCTCAACTTTCATTTTAGACCCGTATAAATTGCCCTGGGGATTGTTTTTACCATGTCTGATGCTAAAAAACCAAAAGGGCCTTTTTTTTCAGCTAAGATATCACCACAGAGTCCATGTATGTACACTCCTGCAATGGCAGCATTTTTTAGAGAAAATCCCTGGGCTGTCAATCCGGCTGTCATGCCTGTGAGAACATCTCCCATGCCGCCGGATGCCATGCCTGGGTTTCCCGTTGGATTGATGAAAATTCTCCCGTCAGGCAGGGCTGTTATTGTTTTTGATCCTTTAAGAATTACAACTACATCAAATTCTTTTGCAAAGTTTTTTGCTGATTCAATTCGATTTTTTTGAATCTCCTTTACTGACTTTTTACAAAGTCTTGCCATCTCACCGGGATGGGGTGTTACAATAACAGAAGCTTTTTTCTCTTTTAATATATCAGGGGTGTCGGCAATGCAGTTAAGAGCGTCTGCATCCATTATCAGAGGAATGTCAATCTCTCTTATAATTTTTTTTATAAGTTCTCCCGTTCCCTGTTCTGTTCCCATGCCGGGACCAAGTGCAATTGCATTTTTTTGAACAGCAGCCTTTTTAATTGCTTTAAAGCATAATTCTGATAAACAGCCTTTTTCCTTTTCAGGAAGGGGCAGTGTCATTGCTTCACATACCTGGGGTTCAACGGCAATGTTTAAGCTTTCCGGTATTCCAAGTGTTACAAGGCCTGTTCCACATCTCATGGCAGCATTTGCGCATAGAGCAGCCGCTCCTGTTTTTCCGGCAGAACCGGCAATAATAAAAAGATGGCCAAAACTGCCTTTATGGGTTTCTGACTCCCTTGGGGGAAAGAGTGACCTTATCTCTTTCTTTTCTGTAAGATGAATCAGAGGTCTTTTTTTATGAACAATAAAATTTGGAATGCCAATGTCAATTGTTTTAAGTATTCCTGTGAATTTGTCTCCAGGGTGGAGAATCTGTCCAACCTTGGCAAAGGCAAATGTTGCCGTGGCAAAAGCCTTGATAGATACACCGCACTCTTCTCCTGTGTCAGAATTAAGGCCGGAAGGAATATCCACGCTGAAAATGGGTTTGCCTGTGCTGTTAAGGGTCTCAATAACATCTTTAAACAACCCTTTTACATTAGACTTTAACCCCGTACCAAGGATTGCATCCACAAAAATATCATGGTGCAAAATAAGGGGTTTTTGTTTTAAAAAAAAGTCTTTATCAGGAATTTCAATGATACACTTTGTGCAAAATTCTTTTTCAAGTTTTTTTAGAAGAATAAGATTTGCCCTGGCATCTCCGTGTACCTTATCCTCTGTGGATAAAAGGATAATTTTTGTTTTAACTCCCATCTCCATAAGATACCTTGCAATGACAAATCCGTCGCCTCCATTATTACCCCTGCCTGCAACTATGCATACTTTTTTTGAAATAATATCACAAAACAGGTCAGTAAGCATGTTAAATGCACCTCTGCCGGCATTTTCCATGAGAACCTGTCCTGGAATGCCAAATGATTCAATGGCTTCTCTGTCCATTTTTTGAATTTCTTCTGCTGTAACAAGAAACATATGACCTCCCGTTTTTTTGTTTTTCTCTATACTCTAACTATTATCTGCTGAATTCCTATCATTCCCAAGCTCCAGCTTCTCTTATTTCCAGGCTGGAGCTTGGGAACGATGCTGCACAGAATTTGTGCCAGACTGTAAGTTTTTGATTTTTCAGCAGATACTATCTATAACTCTTTTATAAGTGACAGCATATCCCTTACAGCCTGTTCCATGCCTGTGAGAACGGCACGGGATATAATGGAGTGCCCTATGCTGAATTCATCTATTTCATTGAGCCCTTTAAATGCTTTTATGGTGTTGTAACAGATGCCATGGCCTGCATTAACACCAAGGTGCAGTTTGCTGGCCATTTTTGCAGCATTGACAATTCTTGAAAATTCTTTTTCTTTTTCACCCTGGGTTTTTGCATCACAAAATGCACCAGTATGAATTTCAATCATATCTGCATCAATCCTATGGGCGGTTTTGATCTGATCAAGATCAGGATCTATGAATATGCTCACTTTGATATCAGCGTTCTGCAGTGCTGCCACAGTTTCTTTTATGCTGTTTTGATGGGTTATTATGTCTAAGCCCCCTTCAGTTGTGACCTCTTCCCGGTTTTCAGGGACAAGGGTGACTGAATCAGGTTTTACGTTTAAAGCAATCCCCAGCATTTCGCTGGTTCCTGCCATCTCCAGAATCAGTTTTGATTTTACAAGACTTTTGATAAGTTTTACGTCACGTTCGTTTATATGACGTCTGTCCTCTCTTAAATGGACAACAATACCGTCTGCACCTGCTGTTTCTGCAAGAATTGCAGCCGCCGCAGGCTCGGGATAATTTATTTTTCTTGCCTCTCTTAAAGTGGCAACGTGGTCAACATTTACAGCAAGTCGTGCCATTGCTCTCTCCTTA
>JAYEHB010000387.1:0-16966 GCA_034659375.1 Thermodesulfobacteriota bacterium | reverse complement strand
AATGCATTAAGTTTGCAGTTTTTTTCAATTAATCTGATAAGTTCAAGACTTTTTGCTTCCATGGTGCGGGCATCATTTTCTCCTGTTTCATGGTCATACCCCACAAGGTGGAGGATGCCGTGGACAAGAAGCTGGGAGATTCTTTCATCTGTTGTAATCCCGGCCTCGCAAGCCTCCTGTTCAGCTTTCTCAGCAGAGATCACCACATCACCAAGAAGGTCCGGGGTGATTGATGAAAAATCACCTTCAAGCATGGGAAATGCAAGCACATTGGTTGGTAATGAAATTTTGCGGTATGTGGAGTTCAACTCTTTGATCTCATCATTTCCGGTTATGACAATGGAAATTTCATGGTTGTCATATCCCAAGGCGTTTAAGATTTCCTGTACTTTTCTGTTTACCTGGAGTTTTGAGATTTTTATTTTTGCCTGCTCCATCAATATTTGAATTTTCTGGTTTTCCATTGTTTTCTTTTTTTTCCTGGGGTTTGTCTGGATATTCAATTCTGTGGTGGTATATGCCCGTAAGAATTTTGTTAAAGCTCTTTGCAATATGGTGCAGATCTTTTAATGTCAATTCACACTCCTCAAGCTGGCCGTCTGAAAATATTCCATTGATAAGTTCCTGAACCCGTCCCTGTATTCTGGCAGGTGTGGGTTTGTCCAATGTCCTCAGGGTGGCCTCAACTACATCTGCGAGCATGACTATTCCAGCTATTCTGGTCTGGGGCTTTGGACCTTTATATCTGAAATCGTCCTCTTTTACTGCTTCTCTGCCATTTCTTGTTACACTTTTATTGTAAAAAAATCTGATAAGGCTGGTGCCGTGGTGTTGTTTTATGGTATCCGCAATATCAACTCCAAGCTTGTTTTCTATAGCAATTTCCACGCCTTTTTTTACATGTTGAATAAGTATCAGTGCAGACATGGATGGCGAGAGCTTGTCATGCCTGTTTTTACCGTCGGTTTGATTTTCGACAAAGTAAAGGGGTTTGTCAAGTTTTCCTATATCATGGTAAAAAGCACATACCTTGGTTTTAAGTACACTGGCACCAATTGCCGAGGCAGCAGCTTCTGCAAGTGATGCCACAATTACACTGTGATTGTATGTTCCAGGGGCTTCAATCATCAGTCGTTTCATTATGGGTTGATCCAGGTTGGAAAGTTCCAAAAGTTTGATCTCTGTGGTGTAGTCAAAGAGAATTTCCACAAGGGGAATTAAACCGGCAGTGATGATACCGGAAAGTATTCCTCCTGAAAATGCCATGACAAGATTTTTTGAAATTATACCTGGATCAAGCTGGGCAGAGTAGAGATTCAGAGAAAACGCAAGCCCGGTGTTGAAAATAGCAAGTTTCACTCCTGCCGTTATGAATCCCTTTCTCTCTTTGCACTCTTTTGTCCAAAAGGCTGCAGTTATGCTGCTTAAAAAGAAAAAGATAAAGACTTCAATACAGTTTGAGAATATCAAAGATGTGAGAAGGGCAAGAATAAGAGAAAAAGATACAGCAATATCAAATCCCAGAAAAAGGCATACCACCATTGAGCCTGCGGCCAGGGGCAGGCCCATTGTAAGGGATGTTAATGTGAAATTTACGGGTAGTTCCATGTTTACCGAGCCTGCAATGGGCACAGAGAGCTTTGCCACAAGAAGAAAGAGAACAAGCATGGATGAGAGAAAAATCATGTTTTTATTGTGATACCTTTTAAGTCCCCTGTGGTTTTTAAGCAGAACAGTATAAACCACAAGCAGGGAGAAAAGTATGATAAGGGCAGTGCCTGCCTGAACCATGATAGTGTTTTTTTGTTTGATCTGGCTTTCCATGGTTTTTAGCTTTATAAGTTTCATCTCATCTACCCGTTCTCCCTCCCTGAGGATCATCTCTCCTTTTTTGATTTTGTACAATACAGGTTTTATTTTTGATTCAGCCTCTTTAATCCTTCTTTCTGTCTCACTTCTGTTCATGGTTATATTGGGCCGAATAAGTCTCTGGGAGAGATCCACAATAAGATTGCACAAATTGTAGTTGAAATTTTTTAAAAGCGGGTCACCAATTATTCTGACCATTGTTTTAGCCTGGTCAGGCCCGTAAATTTTTTTCAGGTTTGTTATAACTTTTTCTTTTGCTGTGCCAATGGTTTTTAAAACAACCCCTTTTTTTTGTTCTAAAAGGAGTATATCCTTGTTGGCAACAATACCGTTTTTTAAAATTCTGGTTGTTATTTTTGTTATTTTTTCAGGAATTTCCCAGGAAAAATTTTTTTTAAAAAGAATGGTAAAAATCTCTTTACTTATGGGAATCCCCATTGCTGTTTCAAATTTTTCCCGATAGGTCATGACCATGGAAAGGGCAGGGGCTTTGGCATCAGTTTTTTCAGTGAATAATTTTTGAGGTATTGCAAAAGCAGTCTCAATTTTTTTTGATATTTCCATGTAAAGGTTTGCATCAAAATCATAAACAATGAGTACTGAGTTTCCAATACTTTCTCTGTTGTTCTCAGTAGCTTTTTTGTCTTCAATAAAGAAATCCCTGGAAGCTTTAATATCTACATCGGCAACGTCACCTTTTTTGTAGGAATAACTGATGTTTTTTTGATGAGGGTATAGAACAATGGTGAAAATCAGGGTGATTGCAATTAAAAGCCCCCATAAAACAGAGACTTTTGTTCCAAAAAATCTGTTTATTGTGCTAAATTTTGTCTCAGGTTTCATTTTTTCTCAGTTTTTTTCTGGTTGAAATTTCATAGGCTTCTATGATTTTTCCCACAAGCCTGTGTCTTACAACATCTTCTCTGGTAAAGTAGATAAATTCCAGGCCTTTTATGTTCTGAAGAATATTTCTGGCATCAATAAGCCCTGAATTTTTACCGGACGGCAGGTCAGTCTGGGTGATATCACCTGTGATAATCGCTCTTGCGCTGTACCCGATACGTGTGAGAAACATTTTCATCTGCTCTTTGGTTGTATTCTGGGCTTCGTCAAGAATGATGAATGAGTTGTTTAATGTTCTTCCCCGCATAAACGCAAGTGGAGCAATTTCAATGACATTCTGCTCAATTAGTTCCCTTGCCTTTTCAAAGGAGAGCATCTCATAAAGTGCATCATAAAGAGGCCGTAAGTAAGGGTTTACTTTATCAGCAAGATCTCCAGGCAGAAAACCCAATGTCTCTCCTGCTTCAACAGCAGGTCTTGTTAAGACAATTCTGTTGACTGTTCCCTTTGAAAGGGCAGATAAGGCCATTGCCATGGCAAGGTATGTTTTGCCGGTGCCTGCAGGACCAATGCTGAAGACAATGTCATGTTTTCTGACGGCATCAACATATTTTTTCTGATTGGGGGTTCTTGGAGTAATAGGTCTGTTTTTAGCAGTTGTGAAAACCGTATCAAGAAATATGGTTCTAAGTTTGCAGGAGCTGTCCCTTTGCAGTGCTTTTATAGCTGAGTCAATATCTGCAGGCTGGATGGAAAATTTTTCCCTGAGCAGATCATATAGCTGCAATAAAATTTTTTCTGCCAAAATGATTTTTTCATCATCTCCTGTAAGATTCAGACCGTTGCCCCGGGCATCAATTTTAACATCACAAGCTTCAGAAATTCTTGCAAGATTACTGTTATGACGGCCAAAAAGCTCCCTTGCCATGTCAATATTTTCAAATGTTATACTTTTCATGGTGCATAGATTGCCTTGTCTTGAATAAAAGGTCAATAAAAAATCGTAAATATTCGGCCAGCACCCCATCTTCGCCCATTTTGGCCTGCTCACATAGCATTAGTATGCTACGCAGGCCCAAATAGACGAATATGGGGCACTGGCCAAATATTTACATTATAAGCCGAATATTTACAAAAAATCTTGACTGCAAGCCATTTGTACTGGTATTTATCTTTGCACATAACCGGCATACCCTAAAGGGCAGGAACTGGCCGGAGCATGGTCATTCTCATCGGCCACAACAAAAAATGAAAGTCCAATGATTATAGTCGTTTGGACGGACTTTCATATAAAAAAAAGTGTGGAATATGAATATTTTTGATATTATAATAGTTGCTGTGATTTCGTTTTGTCTGATACGAGGGGCTTTTAGAGGGATTATCAGGGAAGCCTCTTCCATTGTGGGCGTTTTAGCTGCCTTTTATGGTGCGTTTACCTATTATCCTGTTCTGGCACTATCCTTTGAAAAATGGATATCAACAGAAGGGTATAGAAACATATTAAGTTTTTTTATCCTTTTCTGCCTGGTTATTGTTATTGTTAATATAGTGGCATCTCTCATCAGATATCTGTTAAAGATTGTCTTTTTAGGGTGGGTTGACATGTTGTGTGGCATGATTTTTGGTGCTGTAAAAGGAGTTATTATTATTTCTGTTTTATTTATAATTGCCACAACCTTTTTACCAAAGGGAAACAGCTTGATTGCTGACTCTTTCCTTGCACCCCACGTAGCAGCTGCCTCTGAAATATTAATAATATTTGTGCCAAAGGATATCAAAAAAGAACTGGAAATAAAAGTTAGAGGAATAAAAAAGATTTGGGAAAAACAGAAAAAAGCCATACATCACAAAGTTTAGAAAGCCTTGTGGATATTGTACGAACTCTCAGGGGTGAAAATGGATGTCCCTGGGACAGAAAACAGACTCCTGAAACCATGTGGAAATGCCTTGCAGAAGAAGTTTATGAACTTTTAGAGGCAATTGAAGATGGTGATCCTGGAAATGTTTGTGAAGAGACAGGTGATGTTCTTTTTCAGCTTGTGTTTATTGCAGAATTGTACAGGGAAAAGGGAGATTTCAATATTGCCGGCAGCATCTCAAAGGTCAGGGAGAAAATGATCCGCCGTCATCCCCATGTCTATGAGAAGGTTTATATGAAAGTCCGTCCAAATGACTGCAATGATAGACTTTCTAAATTTGTTGTGGCTGATGAGAATGACCACGCTCCGGCCGTGCCGGTTTATATGAAAGTCCGTCCAAATGATTGCAATGGTAGACTTTCTAACTTTGTTGTGGCCGATGAGAATGACCACGCTCCGGCCGTGCCGGTTATATTGAAAAATGAAGATGAGCTGCGTGAACAATGGGAAAGGATAAAAAAAGAGGAAAAAAAAGAGGCCGGTAAGAGTGCGGCGGCATCTGTTCTTGATTCAGTACCATCTGGTATGCCGGCTCTGTTAAGGTCTTATAAGATATCTGAGCGTGCAGTAAAAGCCGGCTTTGACTGGGATGACATGTCAGGAGTGCTTAAAAAGGTTGAAGAGGAGTGGCAGGAATTTGGTGATGCCCTTGCCACAGGTGATAAAGAGGCAATTGCAACAGAGTTTGGGGATATTCTTTTTACCCTTGCCAATGTTGCACGTTTTGCCGGAATTCATCCAGAGACATCCCTTGCAAAGTCAACAGATAAATTTGAAAAGCGTTTCAGGTACATGGAGAGGGAAATTGGCAAAAAAGGTGCTGTTTTAAAGGATTACTCCCGCCAGGAGATTGACATTTTATGGGAAAAGGCTAAAAAATTTTATGATTGCAATTGTTGATTATGGAGCAGGGAATCTGACAAGTGTTGCACGGGCGGTTTCATTCCTTGGGGTTGAGTGCCTGATAACAGATCAGCCCGATAAAATATTTATGGCAGACAGGGTGATATTTCCAGGGGTTGGAGCAGCAGGTTCTGCCATGGAAGGTATGAAAGAGCGTAGGATTGATTCTGTGTTAAAAAAGGTCTTTGACAATGGAACACCAATGCTTGGTATCTGTGTCGGCTCCCAGATTATCATGGATAAGAGTCAGGAAAACAGTGCCGAGTGCCTTGGGCTTATACCAGGTGAGGTAAAGGCTTTTCCTGGAAAGATGAAGTCAGAGGATGGACTGTTTTTAAAGGTTCCCCATATGGGCTGGAACGGTCTTACTGTTATTCAGGATCACCCTCTTTTTTCCGGTATAAAAAAAGATGATGAGTTTTATTTTGTCCACTCCTATTATCCGGTTCCAGAAAATCAGGATAATGTTTTTGGCAAAACAGGGTATGGCATCAACTTTACATCTGCTGTGGGAAGAAAGAATCTGTTTGCCACTCAGTTTCATCTGGAAAAGAGCGGTAAACCAGGACTTTTAATATTAAAAAATTTTTGTGTGTGGAAACCATGTTAAGTAAAAGAATAATTCCCTGCCTTGATGTACGGAACGGCAGAACAACAAAAGGTATTAAATTTGAAAATAATGTAGAGATTGGTGATCCTGTTGAAATGGCACGTTTTTATTACGAAGCCGGAGCAGATGAACTGGTCTTTTATGATATTACAGCTTCCCATGAAAAAAGGAATATTATGATAGATGTGGTAAAAAAAGTTGCAGAGACCATATTTATCCCTTTTTCAGTTGGAGGAGGCATAAAAAACTTAAATGATATGCGATCTGTGCTTTTGGCAGGTGCTGAAAAAGTAAGTGTTAATTCTGCTGCTGTGAAAAATCCTGAAATAATTGCTCAAGGTGCCAGGGCCTTTGGAAGTCAGTGTATTGTTCTTGGCATGGATGTAAAGCATGTGGGCAAAAAACAGGGTATCCCGTCGGGATATGAAATAGTGATTAACGGCGGCAGAAAATATATGGGCATGGATGCCCTTGAATGGGCCCTGAGGGGACAAAAGCTTGGTGCAGGTGAAATCTGTCTAAATGCCATTGATGCAGATGGTACAAAAGAGGGATATGAGATAAATCTTACCCGTATGATCTCTGAAAATCTTGATATTCCGGTTATTGCATCTGGTGGGGCAGGTACCCCAAAGCATCTTGTTGATGTGTTAAAACAGGGCAGGGCAGATGCAGCTCTTATTGCATCCATGGTGCATTATGGAACTTATACCATCTCTGAGATAAAAAACTATCTTGAGGAGCATGAAGTAAAGGTGAGAAAAGTTTAAATATAATCACCACGCTGAAATTTCACATACTCGTTGTTTGCAGTTATTGCACATTCCATGGCAATCTTTTTAAGTTCATCATTGGTATCGGGTGCTGATTCTGTTTCTTTAAGGAGTTTTCCTGCACTGGTCTTGATCTCTTCTAAAACCGGTTCAATCGTTTTTAATGAGGTTTCCGGGCTTTGCAGCTGAGTTGAATAATAATCAAGCATGTTGATAAGCTTATCTGTTTTATCTTCAATGCTTGAGCTGGGTCCTGCCATGGTATATTGTGTGGGAGGAATCTCACTTAAAGAGGAAGTTGTTTGCATTTTAGATGCTCCCTGGCTGTCAAGGGCTTTGTCAAGAGTCTGTTTGAACAGGTCGTTGCTTTTGCTGTTTTGATTTTCTATCTTGGCTGCAAAAAAATGTGTTGATTGAGTTACCTTGTTTATCATTATAGCCTCCTAAATTACTTGTAAGCGTTCACAGGGTACTGCACCTGCTGCGTTGGTGGGCATTTGAAGTACATGAGTACGTCTGCATGCCCCCCGCCTTGCATCTGCAGCACCTAAGTAAACGCTTACACTTCAGCTAATCACACTTGAACGAATCACAATTACTGGTAAGCGTTCACAGGGTACTGCAACCCATATAAAATTATAAGAAGCAATAATCGGACCGTATCTGATATAAAAAAATAAATTTTGGATTTAGTAATAAAAGCAAGCGGTTGGATGGCTATTCTCAATATTGAAGAGAGGCGGGATTAGTGGGAAAGAGAAGTTTTTTCCGGTATCAGGAAAAATCTGCATGGTGAAAAAATACTGGTTCTAATATGGGGCTTTCGTTGAGGGTGCCTCCGTTGTTCCTGCAATCAGGATTATGGCCGACGTTAGAACCAAATCCGATGAATCCGTTGAGTTCTGGTGTGTCCAGGTCAGGTGTTCGTGTTCACACCATTTCATTCAGCATATATCCAACCATTTTTTCAGCTACCTGCTCAGCATTTACATTGTACTGTCCCTGCTCAACTCTATCCTTAAGGTCAGTTATTTTTGCAGCTCTTTGTTCAGCTTTTTGTCCAGAGGGTGTCTCCATTGCTTTTTGTATTGTTTGAAGATCTTTTGTGTTGGAGGAGAGCGTTACACTGTCAACAGGCAGTTCTGCTTTTTTTTCTATATTAGGTGCTTGTGCAGCCTTGCCGGAGTGTTGTGGCATGTATGCCTGGCTAATAATATTGGAATTTGTAATTTTCATTTTCGACCTCTTTTTGTTATGATTCCATATTGTTGTCAGCTGCCTTGCGTGCTAACTCTGTCATGCGTTTAATAACAAAATCAGAGTCTTCAACAGAAAGTGTCTTGACTGTTTTGTTGTTATTTTCATCAATTGTTGTGTATGAAAATTTTTCTTCTTTTTTCTCGGTGAAATTTATTTTTTGCCCAATCTCTTTTTCAATCTGGCTGGTGATTTTTTGTTCCATCTCTTCTTTTGGGCCAGCGGTTGTAATTTTGTCAACAATACTGGCTGCAACTTTGTCAATAACAGCTGCCCGTTTGCCTTCACTGGAAATATTTACATTGTCGGCAGAGGTCTGGCCTCTGCCGATATCTTTATTTCTGGCAAGTATTTTCCCCTGGCTCAGTTGCCTGCTGTATACTTTGAGAACATTTTGTATTTGATATGATGAAATCTGCATGCGTATTCTCCTTCTACCTTATTAACCCCTTCGGCAACGAAGAATAAAAACTTAATTTTTTTTTTTTAATCATCAAAATTACCATCACTGTTTTCATTATCAGATGTGATCAATGCCCCTTTTCGTATTATTTTATCTTTTGTCCATTCTCCAGGATTTTCAATGGCATCTGCTTTTTTCCCCGGGTTGTGGGAGCCTGTGGCAAGGATATCTTCAATAACAAGTGGAGCCGTATCTCCTGCATTAAAAACATTTGTAAGCAGATTAAAAATAAAATCTTCAACATCTTTTGCCATTCTATCTCTTACATCAACGGGTTGGGCAAGAAGTCTGTTTTCAAAAGGGAGATTTAGTTTTTTAAAATTTCCTCCTTTTAAATTATTGGCTTTTGCAAAGGAGAGCATCTCCTCCCACATCTCCTCTGTAACGCCTTTTTCTTTGATTTTAATAAAATTTCCATCTTTGTCGGTAATGGCATTGCCAAAATCATTAACTTCAAGTCCCCATGAAATCATCTGAAGGGCAGTGGCAACATTTGCCTTGGTTGTCCTGGTCTTAGAAGTTATCTCCCTGAGCCGTTCACTGCTGTTTCCTGAAGTGCCGTGCTGGGCCCCTGAAGTATTGTATTTTAAAAGATCATTGTGGATTTCACTGGTAAGCTCTACATTGATGCCTGTATCACTCTCCTCAATGCCGTGGGTGGTTCCGTTGTTCAGTGCAATCCAATCTGGAAAAATATTGTTGGCATTCAGCCCCTGGATAAGGAACGTGGCCTCTTCAGAGGTGGAAAGACCAAGTTTTCCTTTTATCTCACCAACTTCAGTCTCAAGGCCTGCCCACTCTGGAACAAGGGGGTTCAGTTCAATGTTGGCCAGAAGATTTTCAGCATCGGGAAGATGAGAAGCATCAATGGCAATGGAGGTGAGCCCGGCATCAAAAAGTGTTGGGAGTTCACCCTTTGCAGGTTCAATATCTTCATTCTTTTTTATGCCAAAATGATCACCATGGATGGCAACTGGAATTGTTATTCCAAGCTCGTTACATAAAGAATCAACCTGTCTTGCAATGTTCCAGAGACTTACTGCACAATATGCCTTTGTCCCGCCTTCAGATCTTGCTATTTCAATAATTATTGCAGCATTGGCTCTCTGGGCCGCCATAAGGGCACCTTTGAGAACGAAAGAGCTTCTTCCGTTTGCTGCAATGGTCATGCATTTTCCTTTTTTTATCATTGCCCTGTCTATGAATTTTCCGCTTACAATGAGAGCTTTTGAATTTGGAAATAGTTTTTTAATGTTTGGGGGCCTGCCAATATCAAGGGCTTTTTCAAAGTCTGGTGAATAAGTTTTAGTGTCCGTCATTGAATAATCCTCCTTAAATCAAGTAAAAAAAATTTGATCATCGAATATCGAATAATACTATTTCTTTGCATGAAATTAAAAAAAAATCAAGGATTCAGGTGAAGAATATTAAAAAAAACTCTGTGATGTTCGACCATAAGGTTTTAAAGGTTAAAGGCTGTCCCCCCTAAAAAAAAATAAATTTTGTGCTAAACAGCATTGGTTCGCCAAATTTAGACAGGGTCTCGTTGCAGAGTAAAATGAATATAAACTCATGGCCTGTTTTTTTTAAAAACAAGTGTGCAAATAAAAGGTAAAGATTATCAGTGCCATTGTAACATTTGGAAAATATAATAAAATAATGTAGTTTCTTTTTTTGTGTAAAAATAATTATCATCTTGACATATGAAAAAAACTTTTGTTAGATAATGAATAAATATTCATTTGTTGAAATTTTACAAAACTCAATTTTCTGGATTGTTCATGTTAAGGCCTGGACGCTGCGTGCGATATGGTATTGACTCTTTGACTGGTCAAATCAAGGTCAGAAAGTTGAGTTACAAAAGTAACAAGGTTTAACAAAATTGCAAAAAAATAATATAAAAAAAATAGATAAATACTATACAATGTTAAATGCTGCCGGTGCTGTTTTTGCGAGGCTTGGCTTTCACAAATCCACCATATCCCTGATTGCTGCAGAAGCAGGAGTTGCAGATGGTACCATCTATCTCTATTTTAAAAATAAAGATGATATTCTTTATCAGTTTTTAAATTATAAAACTACCACTGTTTTTGATAAAATGCGCAGGGCTTCGTCGGGGGCTGATGACGCTGAAATCAAATTGAGAAATCTTATTCGATGTCATTTAAAAGCTTTTCAGGATGATAAGAATATGGCTGTGATATTTCATTCTGAAGTGAGGTATCTTCGTGATATAGAGTTTCAGATCAAGGATATTTCAAAAATGTACCTTGATTTTCTAACAGAGATCATTGAGCGCGGTCAGGTCCAGGGTACCATAAAAAGGAACCTGTTTATGGGGCTTGCCAAGCATTTTATACTTGGTGCTGTTGACGGCGTAATAACCACATGGATTGCTGCCGAGGGAAAATATGATCTGGTTTCAATGGCAGATCCACTGGTTGATCTATATATGAATGGAATTAAAAATAATTAAATCATGATCCATACTTACATAGGCAGCCGGATCATTATCAAGATTGAACCAACTAAATTATGATCCAAGTAATATGGATGCTGGGTGAAAAGTGAGATTAACTAAATACAAGATATAAGATGAATTCTCTTTTTTCTTGACGTATCGTTTTTTGTCTATTAATAAATTTAGATTTAATAAGGTGAAATTTGGCTTTTGGGTTTGACCCTGGAAAAGCCAGGGTGAATAAATCTTTTTAACAGTAAGGGGTAAAAGAATGACAGCCTTAATTGGACCGGCAAGTTTTAAGTTTTTTGGTTTTTTTCCTGCCTGGATTTTTTCTTTTTTGATTCCAGTGGCAGGGATCAGTTTTTTTGCGTATATCATGGCAAGGCGCATAGCGCCTCTTGTCAGGGCAGCGCCTGATTCAAGATTTGGCAGGATTCCTGAACGTATTAAGAATCTTTTTTTGCTTTGGCTTGGTCAGTACCGCCAGCCAAGATACAGAACTGCAGGGATTCTTCACATTATAATCTTTTTTGGATTTCTTGTGCTTTCTGTAAGATCCACATCCCTTGTTGTTATTGGGCTTTCGGACAGCTTTGTCCTGCCGGGGTTTGACGGTATCATCGGGCATGTCTATAATTTTTTCAAGGATTATGCTGCAACTGCTGTGTTTATTGCATGTATTGCTGCTGCTGTACGAAGGGGAATTATAAAACCTGAACGGTATAAAGTCCCTGCAAAGTATGGTCATGATCATACTGCAGAAGCTGTGTTTGTTCTTGGGCTCATAGCAACACTTATGGTATCTGAAAGTCTTTTTGAAGCTTCTAACGCAGCAGCTGAATTGACTATTACAGGCCATAGTGAGTTTTTAGCACCTCTCTCCCTTGGCTGGATTTTCAGGGGAATGCTCATGGATTTCTCCCATGGAACTCTCCAGGGGCTTCATATTGCAATGTACTATGTGCATGATATTACATTCTTTTTCTTTTTATGTTTTTTGCCCCTGGGTAAGCATTTTCATGTTATCACCTCCATATTCAATGTTTTTTTCATGAGAGTTGATAAGGGCAACATCAAGCCTGTAAAATATGGTGTAAGCGATGAAGAGCTTGATGATCTGGACTCCTTTGGTGTGAAAAAGCTTGAGGATTTTACATGGAAGCATATGCTTGATTTTTATTCATGTGCGGATTGTGGAAGATGTTCAGACCAGTGTCCTGCCAATGCAGCGGGCCGTCCCCTTTCTCCACGGTTTATCACCATCAAGGCAAGGGATCTGATTTTTAAGAATTACCCTCTATCAGGAGAAATCTATAAGAGTAAACTCCTTGTTGAGGATATCTATACCGAAGATGAGATCTGGTCATGTACAACATGCGGGGCCTGTGAAGAGGAATGTCCTCTCGGAATTGAATATATTGACAAAATTGTTGATATGAGAAGGGGCATGGTTGATGAGGGAATGGTACCCCAGTCCCTGCAAAAACCTCTTAAGGCTTTGGAAAAACGTGGTAATCCCTATGGTACCATGGAGAAAAAACGTGCTGACTGGGCAAAGGATAAAGATTTTGCAGCAGAGTGTGATGTGAAAATTCTTGAAAAGGGAGAAACTGCTGAAACTCTCTTTTTTGTGGACAGCATTACATCCTTTGATGATAATATCCAGGCAATTGCCCAGAGAACATCAAAGATTCTTACAAAGGCCGGGGTTGATTTTGGTATTCTTGGTAAAGCTGAAAAGGACAGTGGAAATGAGGTTGTCAGGTTTGGCGAGGAGATGCTTTTTCAGGATTTGAAGGAGCAGAACACGGAAGCTATTATGGAATCAGGCGTAAAAAATATTGTTACTGCTGATCCCCATGCTTTTAATGCTTTAAAGAATGATTACAAAGGTCTTCCTGATGTTACACACATAAGTCAGTTTATTGCTGAAAAAATAAGATCAGGTGCATTGACCCTGACACCGGCTCTTTTTCCTGAAAAGGTCTATGTTTATCATGATCCATGTTATCTGGGACGTCATAATAAAGTGTATGAAGATCCAAGAGAGGCCATGGATGCAATACGAGGTCTTAACAGGATTGAGCTTGAAAAGAGCCGTGACCGTTCATTCTGCTGCGGCGGGGGTGGACTCATGCTTTTTTATGAACCGGAAGAGGATACAAGAATGGGCGTTCTTCGGGTTAACATGGCTGCAGAGGCAGGTGCAAATGTTATTGTTACAGCCTGTCCTTTCTGCCTTGTAAATATCGAGGATGCCATTAAGGTTGCAGGAAAAGAAGGGGAGATTGAGGCTATTGATCTGACAGAGCTGATTGAACAGCATCTTGCCTGAAAACAATGAACAATGAACAATAAACAATCAATAAACAATGAACAATAAACAATCAATAAACAATAAACAATGAACAATTTTAATTAAGGAGGTAGCAATGGAGATTTTGGTATGTGTTAAGCGGGTTCCGGATACTGCTGAGAACGAATTTGAGCTCAACAGTGACGGTAACGATCTTGATCGTGATGATCTGGTCTATTCTGTAAATGAATGGGATAATTATGCTGTGGAAGAGGCCATTCAGATTGTTGATAATGTGGGCGGCAGTGTTACTGTTGTTACAGTTGGTGATGACGAATCTGAAGAGGTGCTGAGGCGTGAAATGGCCATGGGTGCAAACAATGGTGTACTTCTTTCAGATGATGCTTTTGAAGGTTCCGATGGAAAAGGTGTTGCTGGAATTCTTAAAGCTGAAGTGGAAAAGGGAAATTATGATTTGATCCTTACCGGGGCCCAGGCAGATGAGGGTGCAGCCCAGGTTGGCGGAATGCTTGCTGCCATGCTTGATCTTCCCTATGCATCCCTTGTCAATCAGATAGATATTGCCGATGGGAAAACGATAAAGGTTGGAAGGGAAATTGAAGGTGGAAACCAGGAGATGAATGAGATAGAACTTCCATGTGTTCTTTCAATCCAGACTGGTATTAATGAGCCCCGCTATGTTGGAATCCGTGGAATCAGAAAAGTAGCAAAGGTTGAAATTCCTGTTAAGAGTGCTTCAGATCTTGGTCTTGATGCAGCAGATGTAGGTGATGCAGGAGCAAAGGTAAAGAGAGTTGATTATTTTGTTCCCGATCTTGGTGACGGTGCTGAAATGCTTGAAGGCTCAACCGATGAGATTATTGAAAAGCTTATTGAGAAACTCAAAGCCAAGGGAGGACTTTCATAATGACTCAGATTTTTGCATATATACCCCATAACAATGGAGAGCCTGAAGATATTGCATTTGAATTTCCTGTTGCTGCTGCAAAGATTGATGCTGATGCTTCTGTAACGGCTGTGGTTACAGGTTCAGGAGCAGATCTTGACCAGGTTGTTGAAAAAATGACTTCTGTTTACAAGGAAGTTATCAAAATTGACAACAGCGAGCTTGCATATCCCAATGCAGAGGTTGTAAGAAAAGCAATTTGCAATACAATCTCTTCTGATTCCATCTTTCTTGTTGGTCATAACACATTTGGCATGGATCTTGGGCCTGGACTGTCAATAAAAATGGATTCTGCGTTTGTGGCAGATGCTGTTGATTTTGAAGGTGTTGATGGTTCTCTTCTTAAAATTATACGTCAGGAACTCGGCGGTGCTGTCAGCTGCCATGTAACATGTGACCTCTCTTCAGGTGCCGTGATAACCATAAGACCAGGTTCCTTTGCACCAAATGAAAGTGGATCAGCCGGTGGAGCTGTTGTTGACAAATCCTCAGACGCAGGGGATCTTGTAAGCAAGAGACGTTTTCTTGAGATTGTTGAAGCAGAAATTGGTGATGTTGATATTACCAAGTCTGATGTTCTTGTATCTGTTGGTCGTGGTATTGAGGAAGAGGAGAATATAGAAATTGCCCAGGAACTTGCGGAAGCCATGGGTGCTGTTGTCTCCTGCTCAAGACCCATTGTTGATGCCAAATGGTTTGAAAAATCACGCCAGGTTGGTACTTCAGGTCAGACTGTTAAACCCAAGGTCTATCTGGCAATGGGTATCAGCGGTTCCTTCCAGCACATGGGCGGTGTAAAGGGTAATCCCTTTATTATTGCCGTTAACAAAAATGCCAAAGCCCCTATTTTTCAGGTTGCGGATGTGGGTATTGTTGAAGATATTCTTGAGTTCATGCCTGAACTTACAGAAAAAATAAAAGAGCTTTAGTCAACAGACCCCTGGGTTAAAGACCCAGGGGTCAGACCTGACTCCATTTTCAAGAAATCAGATATAAAAACTTGATCATCGAGTAATACCCATCATGGGAGCTTCTTTTTTTTAATGGAGGTGAGTTTTGGAACATAATCGACGTATTCTGATTGTTGATGATGAATCAGAAATCCGCAATTTGTACAAAAAAATACTTTCCAGGGCAAAGGAAAATGAAGTTATTGATAAAGGCATGGCTCTTTTTGAAGAAGCAGGTGTAAAGGAAGATGAGCCTGATAAACATCTGCCTGATTTTGAAGTCTCTCTGGCTGAAACAGGGGAAAAGGGATTACAGCTTGTAAAGGATGCCTGTAAAAATAACTGTCGTTTCGCAGCAGCCTTTATTGATATGAAAATGCCTGGAATGGATGGCGGTGAGACAACAAAGCTCATATGGGAGAGAGACCCTGACATTAAAATAGCCATTGTAACTGCTTACAGCGAGTACAGTGCTGATCACATCGTTAAGATAACGGGCAGGGACGACCTTTTTTATCTTAGAAAGCCGTTTACCCCTGATGAGATAAAACAATTTGCCAGGGCTTTTACCAGGCAATGGGATCTTGAGCAGGAGAGAGTAAGACTTTCCAGTGCATTAGAGATTGCTAACAAGGAGCTTGCTGATTTCAATAAGAATCTTGCAACTAAGGTAAAAGAGCAGTCTGATATGCTTGTGCAGTCAGAGAAAATGGTATCCATCGGTATTCTTGCCGCTGGACTGGCCCATGAAATCAACAACCCCCTCTCTTTTGTCAAGTCAAATATCTCTATTGTTCAAGATTACAGTGATTTGATAATGGACTATTTTAAGCAATATTTATCCCTGGAAAATTTGTTGGAAACTAAAGGTATAACTGAAATTCAAAATTTACTGGAAGGGATACAAAAATACGAAAAAGAGCATGATATTGAGTATGTTTTTCAGGATCTTAAAGACCTTGCCAAAGAATCCATGGAAGGGGTAATGAGGATAGCAAACATTGTATCTGATCTAAAAAGTTTTGTCAGGATTGAAGATAAAGAGTTTAAGAGAGTCGGGATAGACCAGGTAATAGATAAAGCAATAAATATAATTTGGCATGAATTAAAAATAAAAGCAGATATTATAAAGGATTATGAAACTATTCCTGATGTTGAATGCATGTCACAAAAGATCTGTCAGGTTACTATGAATTTATTAATGAATGCATGTCAGGCTTTTCCCCATGGGACCAGGGGGGAGATAAAAATTGCAATCAGAAATTTATCCTTAGGCAAAAGAGAGAGTGATCAAAAGGTTGAAATAAAGATATCTGATAACGGCAGCGGCATCTCTTCAGATGCTCTTTCCAAAATATTTAATCCGTTTTATACAACAAAACCTGTGGGAGAGGGAACAGGTCTTGGTTTAAGTATCTCATATGATATCATTGCTGCACATCATGGGACTATCAAGGTTGAGTCTAAGGAAGGCAGAGGAACTCTTTTTACCATAATACTGCCATTGTTCCAGCAATATTTAAGATAAAAATAATGATAATAATATAGATCATAGGGCTTGGTTCTATATTCGGCCACTTGATGGGGTCAGGCTTTCGTTATTGTCATTATCTTGACTTTTTTGGTTAATTATCTTCAAGGTTTGATAACGA
>JAYEHB010000386.1:0-5979 GCA_034659375.1 Thermodesulfobacteriota bacterium | reverse complement strand
CGGTTACAAGGACAACAAGATCACCAACATAGTCTTTGAGCTGTTCAGCCTGGGCATTCAACTCCTCAGATGCCGAGGCTGACTCTTCAGCAGTGGCAGCATTCTGTTGAACAACCTTATCCATCTCGGTAATGGCTATATTAACCTGGTCAATTCCATTGGACTGCTCTTTTGATGCTTCTGTAACTTCAGCAACAAGTTCTCCAACCTTGCCTGTGCTGTCAGCTACTTTACCAAAGGCGTCGTTGGTTGTTGCCACAATTTTTGATCCGTCACCAACCTTTTTAACGGTCTCTTCAATCAAGACTGCTGTATTTTTTGCAGCATCAGCCGAGCGCAGGGCAAGATTTCGTACCTCTTCTGCAACAACGGCAAAGCCGGCTCCTGCTTCTCCTGCTCTTGCTGCTTCAACAGCAGCATTTAAAGCCAGAAGGTTGGTCTGGAAAGCAATTTCATCAATGGTTTTAATAATTTTAGAGGTCTCTTCACTGGCCTTTGAAATTTCTTCCATGGAATGGGTGAGTTGATCCATTGATTCATCGGCAGAACAAACAATCTGATTGGCATCCTTAATAAGGGTATCGGCCTGTACTGTATTTTCTGTGTTTTTCTTTGTCATGGATGACATCTCTTCCATGGACGAGGAGGTCTCTTCTATGGAGGCTGCCTGTTCTGAAGCCCCTTCAGCCAGAGACTGACTTGCGGAAGACACAAAGAAAAATAAGCACAATGACAAATCCACTGACAATTTTAGTACCAAGCTTCATGTTCTTAAACATCTGTCATCCTCCTGTTTATAGCTTCAATTATTTTTAATAGAACCACCATGGCAGAACATTCTGCCACAATAAAAAATTATGCACCGTCAGCTCTATAAAATTATAAAAACAAACTCGACGTACTTACGTCGGTAGTCGAAAAATGTCATAAAATTTAGTTGTCATTCTCGTTTTCTTGCTCAGGGTTAATGCCTTTTGCTTTTAAAAGCCTTAAATATTTTTCTTTTTCTTTTTTTTCAGCTGCCCTTTCTTTGAAAGCTTTCTCTTTTTCTTTTTTCTCAGTGTCCCTTTCCTTAAAAGCATTTTTGACATCTCTGGCTGCATTTTTAAGCATTGCTTTCCATGTGTTTAATTCAAGCTGAGCATTGATCCTGCTTTGATAGAGAAGATAGTTTTTCTGATTTTCTGAAAAATCCTGTAAAGTTTCCATGGCTTGCCTCATCTCTTTTGTTTGTAAAATTGGTGGTAAGTTATCAATATCCTGAAACTCACCATATTTAAAAAAATAGAGCCATCTCTCTTTTTCACTGCTGATATTTTCTTTTTTGTTAAACAAAGGTAACTGAAATAAATCTATTCTTAAATGATCAGTAAGAGAGATATTGTGAACCGGATCATTGATTCCAAATGTAAGATGCCAGTTATTAACGCCGGAAAACAGAATTCCATCAAGAATCCATATGGAAAAAACAGGTTTCAAAAGCGTATAGTTATCTTTCTTTTTTATTTGCGAGTGATAAATTGTACTCCAGTTGTAGAGTATTCTGTTGTCAAGGGCAGCATGA
Organism: Thermodesulfobacteriota bacterium; assembly: GCA_034659375.1. Taxonomy (GTDB): domain Bacteria; phylum Desulfobacterota; class Desulfobacteria; order Desulfobacterales; family Desulfobacteraceae; genus DATFJZ01. The sequence goes on along the minus strand of JAYEHB010000386.1, from coordinate 4,415 downwards.
ACCTTAAGCTGTATTTCAATCTGATATTGAAAATCATTCTGACATTTTGCCTTAATGTCAACAACGCTGAGTTTGCCGCCAATAAATTCTCTTTCATTATAGGGGTTCTGAATAACAACATCGATAATTTTGTTTTTATCTTTGAATCCTGTGACGGCGTTGAGAAAGTGAATCAAGATATTTTTATTTTTTTCAGACCCGAGGAGTGTTTTAAAAACGCAGTCAACAATTGGTTTTATTTTATGTTTCATTAAACAAGCAGGTTCCTTAAAAATTTCATGATCAGTATTTCATAACTTATAATTTAAGCTTTTTTAATTATAAAATCAAGTCTTTTGTAATTTGGATCAATCAATATGACACCTAAATCCTGAGACACCTTCTCTGTTTCTTTGCGTGGTGAATTGAATTGTTTCTTGTTCTCACATCAGGATTTTAAAAATAAGTAAGGTGTCCCCGGATTTACCATGACTTGCTCCCCAGCAATAGCCGTTTGTAATAATTCAGGAAGTTTCGTTTGTGCCTCCTGTAGGTTGATGTGATGTGCCATAATTTCCTTTTTCTTTTGAAATTGTCGGTTGAATGCAAATCATAACAGGTGATCTGCACAAAAACCTTAATCAGTTATTACCCTGCTTCTTAATTTTTTAAGTCTGCCATGTTTTACCTTATGGTTCATTCGTTTTGTCTTTGCACTTTTCGAAGGCCTGGTAGGTCTCCTTTTTTTCTGTTTGACCATTGACTTTAAAATAAATGCCTTTAGCCTGTTAAGGGCATCTTCCCTGTTTTTCTCCTGGCTGCGAAATTTTTGTGCCTTGATGACAATGATGCCGTCCTTTGAGATTCTCCTGTCACTAAGATTTAATATTTTCTCTTTATAGTCTTCAGGCAGACTGGAATTATGAATATCAAACCTCAAATGAATGGCTGTTGAAACTTTGTTCACGTTCTGACCACCCGCCCCCTGGGCCCTGATAGCCTCAAACCGAATCTCATTGTCCGGGATACTGATCTTACTGGAAATATTAAACATTATAAATAAACCTGCTTTTTCATCTCTTTGCTTAATTATTTTTTTATGTCCCCATGGTAAAACAGTCTCTCATAACGAAAAGAAACACTTTTTTTACAATATTGCATATTTCCACAAATCACAAGGAATGAATGTTTGCTGGGCATTGATCATCGTTTCGGCTATATGTAAAAATTGAGGTGTCAAAGGGCAGCTCAAACTCAAGTGGCAGATATTATGATCAAGGCCGTTTTCTATTTGACAAAACATCTTTTTTTGTAAGTGTTCACAATATTTTTTATCTTGACAAAACAGCAGGTGCATTATATTATTTCCTGATTTAAGAATATTAAGAATATTGATATTTAGAAGCAGTTTTATATGAAAGAGTAAGCAAGCCTAACATTCTTTCATGCTTCGTTGTGGGCAAACCGAGGTGCAAGATGAGGTCTGCCCGTGGCAGTTATATGAAAGTCTTTGTAAACCAAACAACGAACGACTTGGCTTAGCGTCTTTGACCCATGCTTTGCTGTGGGCAAACCTAAGTGAAAGATAAGGTCTGCCAGTGGCAGTTATAGTGATTTAAAGGAGAATTTTAATAAATGTATGCAATAATTAAAACCGGTGGAAAACAGTATAGAGTACAGGAAGGCGACACTCTGAAAGTTGAGAAACTGGAAGGTAAGGAAGGATCAGAAATTAATTTTGATAATGTTCTGATGTATTCTGACGGTGAAAAGATAACTCTTGGAGAACCAGATATAGAGAGTGCTATTGTAAAAGGCCATGTTGTTGAGCAGGCAAAAGATAAAAAGGTAATTGTTTTCAAATATAAACGCCGCAAAGGTTACAGAAAAACCCAGGGTCACAGACAGTATTATACCGCAGTAAAAATTGATTCAATCCAGGTATAACCGGCATGGCCGGAGCATGGTCATTCTCATCGGCAACAACAAACTTAAAAAAAATATGATTACAAGTCGGTTGGGCTGACTTTCATAGAGAGAGACAAAGGAGATAAAAAATGTCACATAAAAAAGCAGGTGGAAGTACCAGGAACGGCAGGGACAGTAATGCCCAGCGAAGAGGTGTTAAAATATACGGCGGGCAAAGTGTTCTGGCCGGTAATATTCTTGTAAGACAGCTTGGAACAAAAATCCACCCTGGCTCTAATGTTGGAATGGGTAAGGATTATACTCTCTTTTCTAAGATTGACGGTGTTGTTACATATGAAAGGCACGGCCGCGATAGAAAGAGAGTGAGCGTTTATGAGGCGTGAAGTTCATAGATGAAGCAATCATTACAGTCACGTCAGGCAAAGGAGGCCCCGGTTGTTTAAGCTTCAGAAGAGAGAGGTTTATTGAACGGGGCGGACCTGACGGCGGCAACGGCGGCAACGGTGGCAGCATCATCCTTAAAGCCCATGCCGGCAAAAGATCCCTTTTTGACATTTACCGCAGCAAACTTGTAAAAGCCAAAAACGGAATGCCCGGGCTGGGCAAAAAAAAACATGGCAAAAATGGTGCTCACACTATTATTGAGACCCCCCCTGGAACATTGATAACCAACGCTGAAACAGGGGAATTTCTCAAAGACCTTACTAATCCTGGTGATGAGTTTGTAGTGGTAAAGGGAGGGATTGGAGGAAAAGGCAACAAGCACTTTGCATCTTCTACCAACAAAGCCCCAAGATTCGCACAGCCAGGGATGCCGGGAACAGAACTTAAACTCAAATTTGAGCTTAAACTTCTTGCAGATATAGGCATAGTAGGTTTACCCAATGCCGGTAAATCCACACTTATAAGCAAAATATCATCTGCCCGTCCAAAAGTGGCGGATTATCCATTTACTACCATCACCCCTTCCCTTGGAATGGTGATGCCGGAATTTGGAGAACCCTTTGCAGTGGCAGACATACCAGGTCTTATTGAGGGAGCCCATGAAGGCACAGGACTTGGAACAAGATTTTTAAAGCATATTGAGCGTACAGGATTTCTCATTCATCTCATTGACATCTTTCAGACAGATCCTGATTCACCCCTTAACGCCTTTAATCTGATAAACAGGGAACTTGCTTTACACAGCAACAAACTTGCCAAAAAACCACAAATTGTTGTGCTGAACAAAATTGACCTGACAGGTGCAGATAAAAAAGTTGAGATTTTTAAAAAAGCATGTAAAGAGAAAAACATCTTCACTATCTCAGCTGCAACGGGCAGGGGAACAAAAGAACTTGTAAAATTTCTTGCAAAAAAAGTCGGTAGAGAGCATGAATAACAGTGAAAAAGACTTACTGAAATTTGCAAAACGAGTTGTTGTAAAGATCGGAAGTGGTGTACTCACCGAAAATCACGGTCTTAACAAAAATATTATCCAAACCATTGCAGATCAGATAAGCATTCTAAAAGAGAAAAAGATTGAAATTATTCTGGTCTCCTCGGGAGCTATTGCTGCAGGGGTAAAAAAAATCGGGCTTGATAAAAGACCCGAAGGAATACCTGCCAGGCAGGCAGCTGCCGCAGTTGGCCAGGCAGGTCTAATCCTTGCCTGGGAACAAGCCCTTGCAAGAGATAATCACAAAGTTGCACAACTTCTTCTTACAAGGGATGATTTAAGTCACAGAAGAAGATACCTCAATGCCAGAAACACCATCAACAGACTTCTCTCCTGGAACATTATTCCTGTTATCAATGAAAACGACACTGTTGTAATTGAAGAGATCAAGCTTGGAGATAATGATAATCTTGCAGCCCTGATAACCCTTTTAATGGACGCAGATCTTCTCATTAATCTTACAGATATTGACGGGCTCTACAACAAAGATCCAAGAGAAAATTGTGATGCATGCCTTATCTCTAAAGTGACAAAAATCACAAAAGAGATGGAAAAGGCTGCTGCAGGAATCCCTGGAAACCTTGGTACAGGAGGCATGCTCAGCAAAATTAAGGCTGCAAAAAAACTGAACAGAGCCGGAATCCCCATGATAATTGCCTGTGGAAAAGAAAAAAATAAAGGCACATATTTTATTCCAGGCCAAAAAAGGCTTAACAGCCGCAAATGCTGGATAGCATTTAATCTTAAAGCCAGGGGAACCCTTTTTCTGGACAAAGGGGCTGAAAACGCCATTAGAAACAACGGCAAAAGCATTTTTCCCATTGGAATAACCTCTGTGACCGGAGATTTTACTGTTGTTGGTGCACCAGTTGAGATCAGGACTGAAAACAATACACCTTTAGGTAAAGGTCTTGTTAATTATTCATCTGCAGACATTAACATTGTCAACAACCCCTACCCTAAAGGGATAGGGGCTTGAAAAAGCCCCTGCCTGACAGGGTTGCGAACTGCTTGCATAGAGTTTGTGGTTGATTAGACAGCTAAAAGTAGTTTTTTTAGCAGCCGTTTA